>JAHBVV010000002.1:300000-425563 GCA_019637335.1 Candidatus Hydrogenedentota bacterium
GGAAACTGCCTAGCCTAATGATCGAGCAACCGTACAGTCAAGTAATGCCGGCCGCCGCGCGGGCCATCGCGTTGTCCGCATGATACCGGTAACCTGCGCGCATTGCAGCCTTCGCATTATGGTGCCCCCTACGGTACAGGGGAAGCAGGGGGTTTGTTTCAACTGCGGCCAGCCGCTGCGCATTCCCAGCGCGGGCGATGTCAGCCGCCACCTGAACCTCCAGTTCGAACTGGGCGATAAAATCGCCGATCGCTACGTGATTGAGGAATACATCGGCCGCGGCGGCATGGGTGTGGTCTATCGCTCGCACGACACGCTCGTGGACGAGACGGTGGCGCTTAAATTCATGAATCCCAAGCTCTTGAAGACCTCCAAGGGCAAGCGCCTGTTCATCCAGGAGGCCCAGATCGCGCGGCGCCTGCGCCACGAGAACATCGTCGCCGTGCATGACGTGAGCTGGACCAACGAGGGCATTCTCTACCTTTCCATGGAGTTTGCGGAGGGGCAATCCCTGCGATCTTACCTTCGTAAGCACCGCCAGGAACGCCGCTTTGTGGATGTTCGCCTCAGCGTCACCTACCTGACCCAGATCCTCCGCGCGCTGGAAAACGCGCACCGCACCGTCATCCACCGCGACATCAAGCCGGAGAACCTCATCCTCATGCCCGGCGAGCGTATCAAGGTGCTCGATTTCGGCCTGGCCAAGGCCGTTCAGGAGGAATTCCTCAAGAGCGATACGGAAGAGCAGCAGGCGACCAACGTCATCGGCACCCTGGCCTACACCGCCCCCGAGCAGCGCCGCGGATTCCAGGTGGACCCCCGGACCGACATCTACGCGGTCGGCCTTGTCTTCCACGAGTTGCTCACCCTCCGCACGCCGATGGACGAGCCCGTCACCGTCGAGCAGGTGCGCCAGGACGTCTCCCCGTCGCTCCTGCAGGTGCTCAAGCGCGCCCTCCACCCGGAGAAGGAACACCGCTGGCAGAATGCCCGGGAATTCCGCCGCGCCCTGGAGCAGGCCTTCAATGAATCCTACCGCCGCCTCACCGAGCAGATCGAAGTGGTCGCGACCGACCGCGGCGACGTCTCCACCGAAAACATGGTGTACATGGAGGGCGGCAACTTCCTCATGGGGAACGACGCCATCCGCGAGTCCGCGCCCGAGGCCGAGGTCCACGTGGCGCCCTTCTGGATCGACGCCTACCCGGTGACGGTGAAGGAATACCAGGCCTACCGCGAGGCCACCGGGGCGCCGGAACCCAAGCTCTGGCGCGACCCGAACTTCAACGGCCCGGACCAGCCGGTGGTCGGCGTGTCCTGGCAAGACGCCCAGAAATACGCCGATTGGGCCGGGAAGCGCCTCCCCACCGAGGCGCAATGGGAGTTCGCCGCGCGGGGCAAGGACAACCGGAAGTATCCGTGGGGGAACCTGCCGCCGGACACGACCCGGTGCAATTTCGGCGATTACCTCGGCATGCCGTCTATTGTGACCATGCACGAGGACGGGCGCACGCCGGACAATGTCTACGACATGGCGGGCAACGTCATGGAGTGGATGCTCGACCCCTTCATCCCCTATAAGCAGATCCGCCAGGAGCCGGATATCATTCTCGACGCGCCCCGGCGCGTGGTGCGCGGGGGGTGCTTCAATTCGCCCGTCGACGAGCTCATCAACTACGTCCGGCGCGGGCTCTTCCCCGAGTCCCAATTGCCCACCGTCGGTTTCCGGTGCGTCCTGCCCGCCAAAGACTGACGCGGGGCGATTTGCTTTTCAGCCGGTTCCGGCGATACGCTATCGGCTGGCGCACAGGCCGGGCCATCCGCCCCGGCCGAAGAGATGTACCCCCCCACATTACAACCACACAAGGATGATGATCCCATGAATTCCCCCTTCCGCCGGACCTCTATGCTTCTCGTCGCAACCGCCCTTCTCCTTCCCCTCGCGGCCGCGGCCCAGGAAGAGAAGGCGCCCGCCGTCAATCTTGATTCCGAACTGGCCAAAGAGTGCTACTCCGCGGGCATGATCATTGGCAAGAGCATTTCCGAGCCGGGCATCGAGCTGGACGTGGAAGCGTTCGTCGCCGGCTTCTCCGCCGCCCTCAAGGGCGAGGAAAGCGCTATGGATGACGAAGCCATGCGCGAGGCCTTCCGCGCGCTGCAGAACAAGCTCCGCGCCGCCGCGCAGGAAAAGGCCCAGGCGATGGCCGTCTCCTCCAAAGCCGAGGGCGACGCATTCCTGGCCGAGAATGCCCAAAAGGAAGGCGTCAAGACCACCGACAGCGGCCTGCAATACCGCGTAATCAAGGATGGCGACGGCCCCATGCCCCAGAGCACGGACCGGGTGTCCGTATACTACAAGGGAACCTTCATTAACGGCGAGGAGTTCGACAGCTCCCTGGAGGAGCCGGTGACCTTCGGCGTGACCCAGGTTATCCGGGGCTGGACCGAGGCGCTCATGATGATGAAGGTCGGCTCGAAGTGGGAACTCGCCATCCCCAGCGATTTGGCCTACGGACCGCAAGGCAACCCGAGCATCCCGCCGAACTCCGTGCTCCTTTTTGAAGTCGAGCTGCTGGGTATCGCCGAGTAACTTCGCCCATTGATCAAACTGCCTGGCAGCCGCTCCGAGTATTGGGCGGCTGCCATTTTTTTAACATTTCAGCGGTCTGAAGTGCGGAACAGTATGTGTTTTTGATAATGGAGCCGGTGTGCATGGTGCGCCGTCGGCGCAATCTGCCGGCGGGCCGCCGGCGCTCCATAGTTGCACGTAGCCTTAAATTCAACAAGTTGCTCTAGTTTGGCCACGGTATTTCGTTCGGCCAAAGTGATACCCATTTTTTACCCGCGTCCCGAGGAGCCCGCATCGTGACAACCAAACTGGTCCTTTTGCTCGCGTTCGCCGCGCTCGCCACCTTGATTGGCGGTCCGCTCGGCGCCTGGTTCGGCCTCCTGCCGCCGCTCGCGGGCGCCGGAATCTTCCTGGTCAGCGGCCTACTCGGCGTTGCGGCCATGATCGCCGGCGCCGCCGTGGCCGTGCAGCATCAGGCCTATTTTGCCGCCATGATCGGCATGCTCGGCTGTCTCCCCGCCGTCGCGGTGGCGGCGGCTGTCCTCGGGGGCCTGCGCCATCCCGCGATTAACGACATCGCCACCGACCTGGACGATCCGCCCGCTCTTTCCGCCGCCGCGGCGTTGCCGGAAAACGCGGGTCGCGACCTGGCCTTCCCTCCGGAAAATGCGCCCATCATCCGCGAGCACTACCCCGAACTCGCGCCGCTCCGCGTCAATCAGCCCCCCGAAACCGTCTACCGCCGCGCGCGAAGCCTCGCCACGGCGCGGGGATTCTCGTGGGAAATCACGGACGAAAGTCTGGAGGGCCTGCGCTTTGAAGCCACCGCAAGCACCCGCCTGTTCCGCTGGAAGGACGATATCGCACTGCGCATCCGGCCCAACGGCGAAGGCGGCGCGATCATCGACATGCGATCCAAGTCCCGCGAAGGCAAGGGCGACCTGGGCGCAAACGAGCGCCGTATCCGGAAGTTCCTCGAAGCCCTCGCCAACCCCTGACGCCACAAGACAACACCCGCGATCCCGCTCAAACACACCCCTTAAATATAACAACACCTATACTGTCAACTGTCAACTGTCAACTGTCAACTGTCAACTGATAGACCGCGCCCGCGCCGTAGTCCACGAGCAGCAATTCCCCCTCCGAATCCTCCCCGAACGAAGCCAGCCGGGTGATGGTAATCGCGCCGCTGTTCAGCGCCGCCGTCTCGTTGGCCACCGCCACCGAATCCCCGTCGCGCACCAGGCTGAACACCTCGCCGCTGATGAAGTCCGCGAAGAAATACGTACCGGCCAGGCCCGGGATGCCCGCGCCACGATACACGTAGCCCCCCGTGATGGACTGGCTTCCCTCCCGCGAGTATTCATAGATGGGATCGACGGCCCCGGGCAGCGCGCATTGCGTCTCACCGGGCCGGCAAATGCTCCCCTCCCGATTCCGCCAGCCATAGTTTTCCCCGCCCGCACTTTCTGCCGGCTGAAAATTGATCTCCTCCAGCGCGTTCTGCCCCACATCCGCGATCCACAGGTCGCCCGTCTCCCGGTCGAAACTCATGCGCCACGGATTGCGCAGGCCGTAGGCCCAGATCTCCGGCAGGGCGCCCGCAACGCCCACAAAGGGGTTGTCGGGCGGAACGGCGTACGGCGCGGCGCCATCCACATCGATCCGCAGGATCTTGCCCAGCAGTGTACCGAGGGACTGGCCGTTGTTCTGCGGGTCGTTGCCGCTGCCGCCGTCCCCGGACGCGACGTACAGGTAACCATCCGGCCCGAAGGCCAGCATGCCGCCGTTGTGGTTGTTGAACGGCTGCGGAATCGTCAACAACACCGACGCGGTCGCGGGATCCGCCCGGTATTCGTCGTCCGCGAAGCGGCAATAGAGCGCCAGCACCGCCGCGCCCTCGGTGTTGGTGTAGTAGACGTAGAAGCGCCCGTTCGCCTCATAGGCGGGGTGGAAGGCCAGCCCCAGCAGGCCGCGCTCGCCGAGCGTGCTTCCGAGCAGCGGGGCGATATCCAGGAAGTGTTCCGCGCGTACGCCGCCGCCCTCGGCGATCCGGATCCGCCCGCCCTGCTCGACGATATAGACGCGGTCCGGCTGGCCCGGGGCCGCCGCCGCGAACAGGGGCCGGTCCAGGCCCTGAGCGACAAGCGCCAGGCGCAGCGCCGGCCCGGCGTCGGATTCGGGATTGCCCGTGTTGGGCAGCCCGCTCCCCGGGATCTCCGGGGCGGGGCATCCAGCAAGGAAAATGGCCTGTATGATCAGAATTGGAACAAGCGCCAGCGATTTCATGTACGTATCCACCAAATGTGTCACTATCCGCCCGGGTGAATGTCTGACTGTACCGCGTCCAGACTATGGCGAAGTCAGGAAAGTCTCGATTATTGCAGTTCGCCGAAAACCCACTATGATACGGGCTTTCAGCCCTGGCGGAAATCCTTGCCATTTTACCTGGGCCTGCAGCCCAGGCTGATATGATCCGCACCTTCGGCGCCGAAGAAAACGCAGTCAGGGCCGAAGGCCTGTTTTATTCCAGCCTGGGCCATCGGCCCAGGAAAACCGATCCGATAGTGTGGAAGGGCTGAAGGCCCGCTCCATAGCGCTTGTAACGCATCGGTACTATCCAAACTACACCCATCCGCCCGGCTCACTTTGCAACCAACACGGCCAGCTTATAGAATAACCCTTCTGTTCAATGCGCCGCACCACGGCTGGCGCCCCCCCACCCTAAGCGATCGAAAGGACACTGTCAATATGCTCGAAGTCAAGGGATTCCGCGGGCTCCGCTACCAGCAGGCCGCCGTGCCCAATCTGGATGACGCCATCACGCCGCCCTACGACGTAATCACGCCGGAAGAACGCGCTGGGCTGGCCGATCGCAGCCCATACAGCCTGGTTCACCTTATTCTCCCGGAAGCGCGAGATGGCCGCGAAAAGTATGAGGACGCCGCCGCGACGCTGGAGGCGTGGATCGCCCAGGGCGTCCTGAAACAGGACGATGCCCCCGGCGTCTACCTGCTCCGGCAGCACTTCACCGATCTCGACGGCGCCCCGCAGGTGCGCAAGGCCTTCTTCGCCATCATCCGCCTGCCGGAAGCCGATGAGAACTACGTGCTCGGGCACGAGCGCACCTTCGCCAAGCCGGTGGAGGATCGCCTGCGCCTCACCGAAGCGACCGAAGCGAATCTCGGGGCCGTTTTCGGGCTCTACGCCGACCCGGCGGGCGTCTTGGCGCCCCTTTTGAACCAGATGGAGAAGCAGCCGCCCGAAGCGGTCGCCCACACCATCGACGGAGTCAAGCAGGAGTTCTGGCGCGCCGATGACGATACGCTCGTGCGCGATTTCTTCAAGGAGCAAACCATCTACATCGCCGATGGGCACCACCGCTTCCAGACCGCCTGCGCCTACCGCGACGCGCTGCGCGAGAAGGGCGCGCTGCCGCCCGATCACCCGGCGAACTTCGCGCTGATGGGCTTTGTCGCGTTCGACGACCCCGGGCTCAAGATCTATCCGCCCCACCGCGTGGTGGCGCCGCCGGAAGGCTTCGACGCGGACGCCTTCCTGCGCGATCTGGGCGCCTGGTTCCGGATCACGCCGGTGGCGAGCGAGCTGCCCGCCGCCGTGAAGGCCGCCGCCGACCTCGGGACACTGGGCGTGGCGATCCCGGGCAAGGGCGATTATCTGCTGGAATTCACCGGTGACCGCGTCGAATTCCTGGGGGATGACCGCGGGCCGTCCTGGCGCGACCTGGACGTGGCGCTGCTGCACCGCGGCATTATCGAACGCGTGCTCGGCATTCCCGAAGGCACGGTGTTCACCTACGAGAAAAGCGCGGCGGGCGCCATGAAGGCGGCGCACGAGGGCGGAAACCTCTCGTTCATCCTCCAGCCCACGCCGGCGGAACAGATCTGCGCCTGCGCCGACGCGAAGGAGCCCATGCCGCAAAAATCGACCTATTTCTTCCCCAAGCTGTGCAGCGGCGCGGTCATCCACCGCCTGAAGTAATCGATAAGAACGGGGCCAGAAGGCGATCGTCCCCCTTCTGGCCCCGAATGTATTTTGCGCGCGGACAGACGCCGTCCGGTCAGTCCCCGAAGCGCCACGAATACGTGATTCCGAACAGCGCGGTGAATTGGTCTTCGGATCCGCCGGGCCCCTCCACGATCGGGCTGTCCGCCGCGTCGCCGATGAGCCGCGCGTATCGAAGCGCCGCCAGCAAGGCCACCCGGTCGGTGAACTCGTGGTCGAAGCGGATACCGATGCCCGCGTCCTTGAATCCGGCGTCCGCGTCGTAGCGGCTGTATATGCTGCGGAACGCCTGGCGCCGGTCGATGCTGAAGAACGCGTCCATGTACGTGTCGTTCGCCCACGTGGTGGACGCTTCGATGCCCAGGCGCGTTCGCTCGGAAAACGGGATGCGGGTGCCCAGGCCCAATTGCGCCGTGAAGCCGTCGTGCCCGCCCGCGATCTCCTGGCGCAGCGAAAGCCGCGTCTGTACCGGCCCGGTGCGCAGGTAGGTATCCACGCCGGCGTCCAGCCCGGTATTCACATCGCCCAGCCCGCGCAGATAGCGGCTGTCCCCGCGCGTGAAGAAGAGGAAGTCGTTGTCCTCCTCCCGCGACGCCGAGGGGTTCAGCGCCGGCTCGATACGCAACTGGACTTTCTTGAACTCACTTTCCGCGCCGTTCTCCCAGCGATAGAGCCGGTACGAAAGCCCCCGCAGCGACAGATTGAACCCGTGAAAGTTCCGGACTTCAATGATCGGCACGGGAAACACGCTGTGATCCTTCGCGCCCTCAAAATCCGGAAGCACCAGCCCCCCCGCGCCCAGGGACACCGTGGTCACCGAATCCTCGTCCACCGGCGTCGCCAGCACATCCTCGGCGGTCGACGGTTTCGTGGTAGTGACCGCCAAAAACACGATCGCCAACCGGGCCAGACCCCGAAAGAACACATTGCCGAAAGCGGTGACAGGACGGTACTGCATGAACACGGAGGCTCCCTTTTTCGCTGTTGCGTTGCTGGAAGGCCAGTATACGGACCCCGCCGCCACCGATCCACCTGCATCCCGTGGTCGTTCGACGCGCCCTCCGCTCGGGTTTGCGGCCCGGGGCCGCCCTGTGCTATCGAAGACGCAGGCAGCAACCCGGGCGCGGCGATTTCCGCCGCCCCGGGCGGGCCACACGGAGGAGAACGCATGTACAAACATCTGAACCTGGGCGCCATCGCGCTCGTTGCCCTGATCGCCCTGATCTCGCATCGCGCCGCCGCCCGGGATGCGCCGCCAAACGTCATCATCATCTACACCGACGACCAGGGAACGGTGGACGCGGGAGCCTATGGCGCGGTCGACCTGAAAACCCCGGGCATCGACCGCATCGCGCGGGAGGGCGTCCGCTTCACCCAGTTCTACGCGCCCGCGCCCGTGTGTTCGCCGTCGCGCGCGGGCCTGCTCACCGGCCGCTACCCCGTCCGCGCGGGCGTGCCGGGGAATGTGCCCTCCCGTCGCGGCCACGAAGGCGGCATGCCCCCCGAGCAGTACACGCTCGCGGAGCTCTTCCGGGACGCGGGCTACCGCACGGCGCACATCGGCAAATGGCACCTGGGCCACACGCCGGAGACCATGCCGAACGAGCAGGGCTTCGACTACTCCTACGGCCACATGGGCGGCTGTATCGACAACTACTCCCACTTCTTCTACTGGGCGGGCCCGAACCAGCATGACCTGTACCGGAACGGCGAGGAAATCTTCGAGAACGGCCAGTTCTTCCCGGACCGCATGGTGGAGGAGGCCGCGGGCTTCATGCGGGACCACCGCGACGCGCCGTTCTTTATCTACTTCGCGATGAACGCGCCGCACTACCCCTACCAGGGCGAGCCGGAATGGCTGGAACACTACCGCGGCGCGGGAACACCCTACCCCCGCGATCTCTACGCGGCGTTCCTGAGCACCCTGGATGAACGCGTCGGAAGCCTCCTGGACGCCCTCGATGCGCTGGGGCTGGCGGAAGACACCATCGTCGTGTTTCAGTCGGACCACGGGCATTCGGTGGAGGAGCGCGCACACTTCGGCGGCGGAAGCGCCGGCCCCTACCGCGGCGCCAAGTTCAGCCTCTTCGAGGGCGGCATCCGCGTGCCCGCGATCATCCGGTGGCCGGGCAAACTGGAAGCGGGCGGCGTCCGCGACCAGATGGCGCATGGCTGCGACTGGTTTCCCACGCTGGCGGCACTCTGCGGCATCTCCACCGCCGATCGCGACCTGGATGGAAAGAGCCTGGCGGCGCTGCTGAATGATCCGGCGGCCCCCTCCCCGCACGAGGCCCTGCACTGGTACGTGGGCGGGGCGGAGCAGCCGCAGTGGGCCGTGCGCCAGGGCGACTGGAAGCTCATCGGCCAGCCGCGCGACCCCACCTTGCCCGCGGGCGAATCGCTCCCGCCCCATGTCCTCGTTAACCTGCGCGAAGACCCCGGCGAGCGGGAAAATCGGGTTGAGTCCGATCCGGACGTCTTCCAGCGCCTGCTCGCGCTGCACGAGGCCTGGGCCGCCGGCGCGACCGCGGAGTAGCTGCCCCGGAAAAGCAAAAAAACCGCCCGGCGCGGTGTGCGCGCCGGGCGGGAGCCAAAAAATGGCAGGCCCAACGGGATTTGAACCCGTGTCGCCGCCGTGAAAGGGCGGTGTCCTAGACCTGGCTAGACGATGGGCCCGTTGTGGAAACGGTGGTTGCTGGATGGAGGCGGGGATTGCTCAACGTGTCCAAGCCAGCGAAGGATGCAGACTATAGCACGCGCGGAAGGGGCAAGTCAAACCACGCGCGCCGAAAAGCAGTCCGATCAGGCCGGCTGGCCCGCGACCGCCAGGTCCTCGGCCAGATCCTTCTGGAGCCGGTCCACCGCGATCTGGGATCCGCGGGGATCTTCGTCCAGCAGCAGGCCGCGAAGCTTGCAGCCGAACGCGCCCACCCACTCCTGCTGCCGGGCGTAGGCCAGCAGCATGTCGAAGAAGTCGCCATCCAGATGCGGGCAGGGGAGCGATCCGGCGAGCGCGCGATCCGTGTTGGCGCGATCAAAGACCGGTTCGTCCTGAAGGTAGTAGCGGTAGAGCGAAAGCGACGCGTTCGCCACCTGCTCCGCGCGCGTGATTTCGCCGTCCAGGCGCGGCTGGAAGCCCATCTGGCAGCCCGAGGGATTCAGCGTCCGCGTGGCCCAGTCGTTGAGTTCGCGCAGTTTGCACGGGTTGGGGTTCGTCAGATGGTAGGTCTGTCCCGAGGCCCCTTCCCGCTCGACGATCCGCCACAGCGCATCGGCGACCCAATCCACGGGAATCAGATTCAGCGTCGATTCGGGGTTGCCCTGAAGCCGCAAACTCTCGCCCACGGGAAGCTGGCCGCGCTCGACCACATCCACCATGCGCAGGATGCTGTAAAAATTGTGGAACTGGCTGATGAGGCCGCCGTCAAGCGCTCCGACGATAACCGAGGGGCGGAAGATCGCGCCGCGAACGCGGCCGCTGGCGAGCGCCTCGCCAAACAGGCACTCCGCCTCGCGCTTCGTCCGCTCGTAGGTGTTTTTGCACACCGTGTCCAGCAATTCGTTCTCGAGCGCCCGGCCCGTGTGCATCCCGGCCACATACGCCGTGCTCACGTGATAGAGCGGCACGTCCGTGCCGTCGAGGAGGTTGATCATATGGCGCAGCCCGTCCACATTCGCGGCCTGCAACTCAAAGTCCTTCTTCGGGTTAAAACTGATGCTGGCGGCGCAGTGGATGACCATGTCCAACTCGCCGCGAAGCGCTTCGCGCTGCGCATCGCTGAGCCCCAGATCCGGCGCACAGGTATCGCCCAGCAGGATTCGGACTTCGTCCAGACGCCCGGCATAGCCCGGCAACGCCAACACCGCCTCCAGCCGCTGGCGCGCCTGCTCCAGGGTGGCATCACGCATCAATACTACCGGGGCAAATCCACGCTCGAGCGCGCGGCCGAGAACCCAGCTACCCAGGATTCCGGTTCCGCCGGTTATCAATATTGATCGCTTATCCATACAACTCCTTTCGATACCTCTAGATTACGTGCGCCCGTGGCGCGAATACTGTCACGCCCGAGGACCGGGCGCCGTATGTTCGGGACTCCCACCCATAGATACCGCCGAGGCAAAGGTTCCGTTACAGAAGACCAGGAAATACGGCAAGAGGAGAGGACTTCGAACCTTCCATCGCGGGTCACCGCCGCCGGTTGCAATCGCCGAACGTACGGTGCATTAGGGTAGAGTGTAGCAGAAAAGGCTGTCAAAATCTATCTTTTCCACGCCGGCTTGCCGCCGAAAAACTGTCACTCGCGCCGCCGGGATCCACGCCGCAATTCGGTGCAAACGGCGTCGCGCGGAACGAAACACGCCCGGATCGGCCAAACCTGCGTGGAAATCCACGCTTTGGAGGGGTCGCGCGGGGTCCCGGCGTACTGGCGCCGGGCCGGACCCGGTGGTAGAATGAGGCAGATATAGATGCCGCAAGCCCCCCACGGAGCCGCCATGCGCAGCCAGTTCATCAAACTGAAGAAGCAACTCCGGAAAAACTTCTCCGAAGCGAACCTGGAGGTGGTGCGCCACGCCTACCGCATCGCGGACGAGGCCCACGTCGGCCAGAAACGGCTCTCCGGCGAGCCCTACATCATGCATACCCTGTCCGTGGCCCAGAATCTGGCGGCCATCGGGCTTGATCCGGTCGTCTGCGCCGCCGGCCTGCTGCACGACGTCATCGAGGACACCGCCCTCACCCGCGAGGACCTCCACCGGGAGTTCGGCGAGGAGATCGCCACCCTCGTGGATGGCGTCACCAAGATCAGCAGCCTCCATTTCCTGGACCGGGCGGCCACCCACGAAATCAAGCAGGCCCAGAACATCCGCAAGATGATGGTGGCGACCGCGAAGGACGTGCGGGTCATTCTCATCAAGCTGGCGGACCGCCTGCACAATATCCGCACCCTCGAGCACCTGCCCGCGGAGAAGCGTTGGCGCATCGCCCGGGAAACGCTCGATATTTACGCCCCCATGGCGCACCGGCTGGGTATTTCGCAGTGGAAGTGGGAGCTCGAAGACCACGCGTTCCACCACCTCATGCCGGACGAGTACCGGGCCATCGCGCAGCAGGTGGCCATGAAGCGGCGGCAGCGCGAATCCGAATTGATCGAAGTCATTAAGATCCTGGAAGCCCGTCTCAAGGAGGCCGAGGTCGTGGCCCACGTCATCGGCCGCCCGAAGCACCTGTACAGCATCTACCAGAAGATGGTGCAGCAGGGGAAGGACTTCCACGAGGTGATGGATATCCAGGCCGTGCGCATCATCACGCAGACCGAGGCCGGGTGCTACAACGCGCTCGGCGTCGTCCACAGCCTCTGGACCCCCATCCCCGGCCGTATGAAGGACTATATCGCCATGCCCAAGCTCAATATGTATCAGGCGATACATACGACGGTCATGAGCGACAGCGCCCGGCCCCTGGAGGTCCAGATCCGGTCCGAGGACATGGACAAGATGGCGCGCGAGGGCATCGCCGCGCACTGGATCTACAAGGAAGGCGAAAAACACCGCGACAGCAAGCTCGACCACCAGCTCACGTGGCTCCGGCAGATGTACTCGTGGCTCAAGGATGCGCATGCCCCCGAAGAGCTCATGGACAGCATGCGCCGCGACTTCGGGCCCAGCCACACCTACGTTTTCACCCCCAAGGGCGAGGTGAAGGAATTGCCGCCGGGCGCCACCCCCCTCGACTACGCCTATATGATCCACTCCGACGTGGGCCACCAGTGCATCGGCGCGCGGGTGAACGGGCGCATGGTGCCGCTGCGCTACCACCTGCAAACCGGCGATGTCGTGGAAGTGTTGACCTCGAAAAGCCAGACTCCCCACCTCGACTGGGTGGATATTGTCGTCACGGGCCGCGCGCGCACGCGCATCCGCCAGCGCCTCCGCGAGCTCGGCATGCTCGCGCCCATGGACGACCCCATGCACCACCCGCACGCGAACGATCAGCCCGCGACCGCGCCCCCGCCGCGGCCCCGGCCGAAACCCGCCGCCGTGCGCGAGGTGGACGACGAAACGCGGCAGAACCTGGTCCGCATCGAGGGGGACAAGGGCCTCACGGTCCAGTTCGCCAAGTGCTGCAACCCCATGCCGGGCCACGCCCTGATCGGCTACATTACGAAGAACACGGGCATTACCGTCCACCGGGCCGATTGCAAGAGCTTCGCGAAATCGAGCCGCGACGCGACGCGCATTGTGGAGGCCTCGTGGGAAGGCGAAGGCCTCTACGAAACGACCATCCGCGTGTCCGTGGGCCAGCGCCCCAACGTGCTCTCGGACCTGATGAACGCCCTGCGCCCCCTGAATATTGATATCGAGCGGGCGGACTACCATGTGGAGGAGGGCGGCGCAGGCGATTTCCGCTTTACCGTGCACACCTCCGGAAAGAGCACCATCAACCGGATCGTGCGCGCGCTGAACACCGTTAACGGGGTGCAGGAGGTCACCGTCGAACCGGAGGGCGAGGGCGCCCAACCCCGGATCGCGCTGGCGGGCTGATATGGATCGTTTCACGCTCGCGACGGAGTTCGCCCCCGCCGGCGACCAGCCCGCCGCCATCGACGCGCTCGTCCGCGGGCTGGAAGAGGGCCTCGCGCACCAGGTCCTGCTTGGCGTCACCGGCTCCGGGAAAACCTTCACGGTCGCCAACGTCATCGAGCGGACCCAGCGGCCCGCGCTTGTCCTGGCGCACAACAAGATCCTCGCGGCCCAGCTCTACGGCGAGTTCAAGGCGCTCTTCCCCGACAACGCGGTGGAGTATTTCGTCAGCTACTACGACTATTACCAGCCCGAGGCCTACGTTCCCGCGAGCGACACCTTCATCGAGAAGGACGCGTCGATCAACGACGAGATCGACAAGATGCGCCACGCCGCCACGCGCGCCCTGCTGACCCGGCGCGACTGCATCATCGTGGCGAGCGTCTCGTGCATCTACGGCATCGGCTCCCCGGAGGTCTACGGCGCGCTGCGCGTGGAGCTCGAACCCGGCCAAATGAAGGATCGCGACGAGCTCCTCGCCGGCCTCGTCGAAATGCAGTATTCGCGCAATGACGTGGACTTCCACCGCGGCACGTTCCGCGTCCGCGGCGATACCGTGGATATCTTCCCGGCCTACGAGGCCGATCGCGCGGTCCGGGTCGAGTTTTTCGGGGACGAAATCGAGAACCTCGTCGAGATCGATCCGCTGCGCGGCACGGTGCTCCGCAAGCTCCGGCGCACGGCCATCTACCCTTCCACGCACTACGCCACCACGCGCAGCGCCCTGGAGAGCGCCATCGAGAGCATCGAGGTGGAGCTCGAGGAGCGCCTGGGCGAACTGAACGCCGCCAACGAAATCCTCTACGCGCAGCGGCTCGAACAGCGCACCCGCTACGACCTGGAAATGCTCCGCGAGATCGGCTTCTGCTCCGGAATCGAGAACTACTCGCGCCACCTGGACGGGCGCCTGCCGGGCGAGCCGCCCTACACCCTCATGAACTACTTCCCCGATGACTACCTGCTCATCATCGACGAGAGCCACATCTCCGTCCCGCAGGTGGGGGCCATGTTCAAGGGGGACCGCTCCCGTAAGGACAAGCTCATCGAGTACGGCTTCCGCCTGCCCTGCGCGCGCGACAACCGCCCGCTCACCTTCGAGGAATTCGAGGACCGCATGGGCCAGACCATCTTCGTCAGCGCGACGCCGGCGAAATACGAGCTGGAACAGGCGGGCGGCGTGATCGTGGAGCAGGTTGTGCGGCCGACCGGCCTCGTGGACCCCGCTGTCGAGGTGCGCCCCGCCGCGGGCCAGGTGGACGATCTCCTGGAGGAGGTGCGCGCGCGCGCCGAGCGCGGCGAACGCGTCCTCGTCACCACCCTCACCAAGCGCATGGCCGAGGACCTCACCACCTACTTCTCCGAGCTCAACGTGCGCGTGCGCTACATGCACAGCGACGTGGAGACCCTGGAGCGCATCGAGCTCGTCCGCGAACTCCGCCAGGGCGGCTACGACGTACTCGTCGGCATCAACCTCCTCCGCGAAGGCCTCGATATCCCCGAAGTCTCGCTCGTCGCCGTCCTCGACGCCGACAAGGAGGGCTTCCTCCGCTCCGATACCAGCCTCATCCAGACCTGCGGCCGCGCCGCGCGCAACCTGGGCGGCAAGGTCATCATGTACGCCGACCAGATCACCGGGTCCATGAGGCGCGCCATGGACGAGATGGACCGCCGCCGCGCGAAGCAGCAGGCCCACAACAAGAAACACGGCATCACCCCCGAATCCATCCGCAAGGCCATCCCCGACATCGTCGGCGCCCTCTACCAGCGCGAAACGCGCGACCTGCCGCGCGCCGCCGAAGAGCCCGACCTCTACGTGGCCACCGAGGACATCAACAAGACCATCAAGAAGCTCGAAAAGGCCATGAAGGAAGCCGCCTCCAAGATGGACTTCGAAAAGGCCGCCGAATACCGCGACCGCATGCTCGCCCTGGAGCGCCGCCAGATCGAGGAGGGGCTGTAGCGCCCACGCGGGCGGTCCGCGTCATAGCGGCGGCAGGCCAAGCTCCTTCAGGAAGCTGTTGTGGGTCTTCGCGCGCGCCTCGTCAAAGCGCGGTTCAATCGCACACAGGTCCTTGCCCGTTTGATTTTGATTGGCGCCGTTCGTAATCCAGTTTCACGTGGATGAATGATTGGCGGACTCGTTCAAGCGTTTGCTCAATTTGACAGCATCCTCGCGGATTTCTTTGGGGACGTAATAGAAGATGCGATCCTCGGGTGGGTTGATAACCGCGCCAAGCCGGGGGAGATGTTTACCGATAGCCACTGGCTCGCCGTCAACAATCAGTCGGATGGTATTGACCGCCGACTGGTCTTTCACCTCTTTTTCCTCCCGATAAGGCTGGCGATACTTGCCCGTCACGCGGTCCGCCAGACAGTACATCGCCGGTTCTTCAAAACCTTTCCCAAGCAGGAGTTTGTGCAATTCGGGTTCCCAGTCACCAAAATCATCGACCTTAAGCTTATTCGGTGGCGGGGGCGGTTTAACCATCGCGAAGCCGTCACGGTCAAGAAAGCGCCGCGCACAATCGGCCAGGGACTTATCGGAGTGCCCTTTCCATCGCTGAATCTGCTCCAGTACCGTGAACTCCTCTATGCCGAGGTAATCGTCAATGGCGAGCGTACCCGGCTCGGGTTTCTCAGTTTTCCAGAAGCGCTCAAGCGGTGGATTTGCGTCGATGTTGGTCCCGTCGAGCCGGAGTTGGTTGGCCCGATTCCACATTGCCTGCAACAACTGCTCAATGCCGCGGGTCGTCTTGTGCAGATAGACATTCTGATACATATAGTAGCGGGCGAAAATATACTCTTCAATCGCCAGTGCCGCTTTCTCTGGCCAGATCAAATCGGTTTCATCGTCGTGAAATTGCACGGTGTTCAGCAGCCGGTGCCAGTCGAAATGTCCGTATCCCGCGCCTGTAAACAGGCTGTCCCGGCGCAAGTAATCCATTCGATCGACGTCGAGCTGACTCGACATCAAGGCGCGCTGCCACGCGGGATGCCTCGTATCTTTGGAATCAATCAGTGCGGCGACATGGTCTGGAAGGTGCGGATCTTCGCGTCTTAAGACCTGGTTGACCTTGGAATTTCCGTCGAGGATGATGGCGATGGACCACTGCTCATGGTTAACGCCAAGACAGGGCTCGAAGAGATGAGAGAACGGGCCGTGGCCGACATCGTGCAACAGGGCGGTGGCGAGCAGGGCCTGGCGCGCCCTTTGGATTTTCTCCGCGGCGCTTTCACGCGCCAGGCGTTTATGCACCAATTGCATCAAATGGGTGACGCCCAGGCTGTGGGCGAACCGCGTGTGATCCGCGCCCGGATAGGTGAAGTTGCTTACCCCCAGTTGATGAACGCGCCTGAGCCGCTGGACTTCGGGGCAGTTGATGAGATCGATTAACCAACCGTCCGTCTTTCGATCAATCGCGATGTAGTTATACAGCGGGTCGCGAAAAAGCTTGTCCGCCATGCTGCCCCTCCATCGCTAGTTCCCCGTGTATTCCAGCACCCGCCGGGCCAGCGCCAGCGCTTTTTGACTACGGTCGTCACTGGCGGACACTTTCTTGAAAGCGCACGCTTCTTCGAGAGCGCGCTCCCAATCCCCTGTCTGTCCGTAGAAAAAGTGGATAGTTGAGCCGAGCTCTAACTGCCAGAGATCTTGTGAGATCAAGGTGGTGGCGAGTGTCCTATAGGGGTCCATGGACTGATCGGCGGCCCGATCAAGTAACGCCTGGGTCCCGGGGGCGAGTTTATAGCTATACTGTATGCCCCAATCCTGAGAACTGGTGGTTTCATCGATCAGGCGGGCGGCAACCATCTCGTCACAGGCATCCGCGACATCGCGTGAATAGGGCCCAAAGTGATGGAGCGTGTAGGCGCAATTGAGGTTGCAACCCGCCTGCTGCAGGAAATAGATCACTTTCTGCAAGCGCTTGCGCCCCTGCACCCCGGACTCACCCGCCCAGGATAATATAGTCGCCAGTTGCAATCGATTCATGGTTACCCCGTCCTAACGTATTCATGATTACCAGCCTACCACCATTTGTCAACCGAAATCTACGCCCGGCACAATTATTAGTATTCGCAACAACAATACTCAGGCGGCCATCCGGTATTTCAGGCGTTCGACGTCCATCGCGAAGCCTTTGAGAAGGTACGCCGTGAGCACCGTGCTGGCCCGGCGCCGGAACTGCGCCCCGCGCGGCGAGCGCACGCGATAGCCCACCGCCAGCATGGCGTCGAGGTTGCAGAGGGTGAGCGGCCGCCGTACCTGCCGCGCGCCTTCGGTTTGAACTTCCGAGGATTCCTCGGTAGTTGCCTCCCGGCTTAATTCGCCATCCGCGTAGATGTTCTTGAGGTGTAGGCCGATGTTGTCCGTACTGACGTTGAACAGTTCGGCCATCGCCCGTTGGGTGAGCCACACCGTCTGCCTGTCGGCGCGTAGCTGGATCCGGCTCTGGCCATCTTCGGACGTGTAGAGGATAATCTCGCTCATATTTCCGCCGCCTCCAGGCTGGTTATGAGCGGCATCAGGCCGACGTTGGAATCACACATGACCGTATCGACCGAATCACCGAGAAATAGGCTTCGAATTACCGATATCTTCCCGTTCCCGGGAGCCGCCCGCCGCACCCTCCGCCGGGATCACGGCAGACCGGTGATCCAGGCTCAAGCCTGGGAGTATACACGACTCAATCAGCGATAGTCCTTTTCGGCGTTCACGGTCACCCCCTCCCCACGCCGGTATTTTCGCACCCCCTTGACAAAAACATCATATACCGGCTACCCTGCTGTCAGGCCAACATTATTATCATACGTGAGGGTGATAATCATGCATCTACAGCATTCGCCATCTTCCCAGGCAAACCGGCAGGCCGTGCTTCCGCGTGTCACCGCGCCGCCATCCGCCTCGTGCGACCCGTCTCACCTTTTTGCCATCTGAATACGCATCCATGGAGACCCGGGGCATGTTGACTGCTTTTTCACTGCTGATTGCGTCCGCCGTGTCAACGACCGGCGCCAAACCGCTCGGTTCGGCCTCCCCCTTCGACGCGCTCACCACTCGGCAGGCGGATACGCGGGCGGTGTACGACCGCCTCAGCTACCGCGCCGCCATCGAGACCCTCGCTCATGAGCCCGAACTCCAGGAACCATTGATGCGGAAGGTGGAAATCCAGATTTCGGTGCGCGGCGACACGCGCCTTATTACCGTGACCGCTTCAGATCGGGTCGAAGCGCAGGAGCGGCGAGAAAACGGCGTCGCGCTTCCCCCCGGAATATCGGTCCGCAATGTCCCCCAGATCCGGCGCTTCCTGCTGGCGCCGGACCACACCGTCGCCTGGCTCGACGCCTCGGCGCCGGTGGCGCACTGGTATCGCGCCGAAAACTGGCGGAACCCCGAGCAGGACTATATGCGGAGGCTGGCCATGTATTGGTCCGACGCTGATCTGAGAACACGCTGCTTCGGAACCTCGGTTCCGATTGGCGAGTTGATTGGCCTGGCCCCGGAATACTCGACCTGGCGTGCGGAAATCCAGGACGACGGCCTCCTGCGCGCCACGCGGACACCAAAGGACGAAGAGGACTCCAGTCCGGACATGATTATGCTGCTGGATCCGGAAACCGGCCTGATGCGGGAAACCTCCCTGAATTCCGGCCCGGGCAACCGCGCCGAGTACCGCGTAACGTACACCCCGCTGGAGCATCGCGCCGGCGCCATTCCCGTACCCGCCACGTATGAACAGATCGCGTACACCCGGGAGAATCGCACGCCGACGGCTACAACCCGCATCACCTTCTCCAACTTCCGGGACGAATCCGATCAGCCCGAGCACACCATCGCCGACCTGGGGATGCCGGAGGGCTGTGAGCTGCAGCAGATGCGGCAATCGGGCGGCCCCCTGTTCTGGGAGTGGAACGATGGCGACCTGCGTAAACTCCAGGAATCGAAAATATTGAAGGGGCAGCGTAGGGCCAATTGACCTGAAACAACCGCGCCGGTGGGATCGAAGCTTCCCGAATCGATACGCGGAGTAATCAAGGGGTGTCCTTTCGTGCGTTCGCGCAACAAGAATCTGGTCCTGTTCGTGGGGCTGTTGGCGGCAATCGCCGCGATCCTGGCGCTCTCGCTCCAGTTTCCGACTTCCGAACCCGCGCCCGGCGATACGGACATCCCCCCAACCGCCTCCGCCACGCCGGAGATGACCCCCGACGCCACGCCGGATGGCGCGCCCAGCGAGGAAGCGCCACCGGTTCCCCCGGATCCGGATATGACGCCCCCGTACCTGCTCCGCGTCCGCGCGTTGATGCCGGATGGCGGGCCCGCGGAGGGCGCCGCGATCCATGTGCTGCGCGCGTTGGCGGACAGCGCGGACTCCGGAGCGGACGCCGTCCCCGTGCTGGAAGCGGATATGAATGGCGAGGCCGTCCATCGCTTTGCCGATCCGGGGCCCTTTATCGCCTGGTGCGTCCTCGACAGCCACGCCGCCGAGGCCCGATTCGATTTCCGGCGCAACGCCGCCGTCCACCTCGACCTGGTGCTTGGCCTCGCCGCGCGCGTCGCGGGCCGGACGGTGGACGCCGCGGGTCGCGGGCTGCCGGATGTCCGGGTGGACGGGCTGCTCCGGGGAGAAACCGCCGAGAGCGCGGTATCGGATGGCTCGGGGCGATTCGCGTTTTCGCGGGCCGTACCGCTGCCGGTCCGGCTGCGCGGCGAGGCCGAGGGCTATCCGCCCGTGGTGATCGAGCATACGGAACCCGGCGCGGAGGCCGTATTGCGCTTTACCCGGGGCGGCCAGCTTCTGGCGACGGTGCTGGATCGCGATTCCGGCGCGCCCGCCGGCGCCTTCCCCCTCGGTTTGCGCCCCGCAGTAAATTCCGGCCTGCCCGCCTACGCCGGTGTGGCGGACCGGGCGGGCGTCGTGCGGATCGACACGATCGCCGCCGGAACCTACACGCTCCACGCGAACGATCCCGCGCGGGCGCTCTCGAATCCCGGTGCAAGCGTCGCCATTGTGGACGGCGAAACGGCGCGCATCGAAATCCTGGTGGAGCCGGGCGGTCGAATCGGCGGGCGCGTGTTCGACGAACAGACCGGGGCCGGGATTTCCGGGGTTCAGGTCCTGGTGACCTACCTTGGCGACACCGGCCGCACCGTTGCCGCGCCGGTGACCGGGTCCGGTGGAGATTTCGAGGCGGCCAGCCTGCCCGCCGGCCCGTACACGGTCGGTATCAAGAATGTGCCCCCGCGCTATGGCGGCCAGACCCACGAGCACGCCATCGTGGAAACGCGCGAACTCGCGCTGGAGCCGGGCGAACAGAAGGGCGGCATATTCTTTCCCCTGCGGGCGCGCACCCCGCTCGAGGGCCGGGTCGAGTTTACCGGCGGACTCCCCGCGCCGGGGGCGACCGTCTCCGCGTCGGTCCCGGCGGGCGTTGGCGCGCCGCCTGGCGCCGTCTCCTGGGCTGTCGAAACGGTCTCCGGTCCGGATGGCCGCTTCGCGTTGTACGACGTCCCGGAAAAACCGCTCACCCTGCGCGCGCAGTGGCGCGGCTTTGCGAGCGATGTGCTCGGCCCGTTGTCGCCCGCGGCGCGTCAGCAATCGGAAATCGTGTTGACCCTGGAAGAACAGCCCACCGGCACGCTTGCGGGACAGGTGCTGGACGCGGACGGGCAGCCGGTTCGCGCGCACGTACGCGCCGCCATTACCGGCGGTCAAACCGGCAGCGGCGCCCGCCTCGCGGCCACGACGGGCGCGGATGGGCGTTTCCTCTTCACCGAAGCCCCGGCCGGCGAGTACGAATTCCTGTATGGCGCGCGACGAAGCGGCCTCGTGGATTACAGCCATTCGGACGGCCCCTACGCGTTGAACCCCGGGCAGACGCTGACCGGGATTACGCTCCACCTCACCCGCGATGGCCTCGCGCTGACGGGCGTCGTTCGCAACAGCCAGGGGGAATTGCTCCCGAACTACATGATTGACGTGGAAGGCTGGGTGGAGGAAGAAGGGTTCCGGCCGTTCAGCACCGCCATCACCGACGATGCCGGTCGCTTCATCGTCGAGAACCTCGCCGAAGGCGAATACCAGCTCCGCCCCTACGGCTCGAATCCGGGAAACTGGCGCATGCGGGTCATGGCGGGCGAAGAGATAGAGATTGTGCTGCCCGACGCCGCCGCGCAAGACCCGCCACCCTGATCGACCAGGGCCAGAAACCGGCCTTTGCCCTGCTCACCCGCCCCCCGCGAATCATCGCTGAGCAGCCGATCATGACGCGTTGCCTAACCAAAATGGACGGCGGCTTCGCCGCCTGGCAGGCGGGGACGCCCACCACGGCGCGTCTTCGACCTGCGCTCCCAGCCTTTGACGCTTCCTGGTTTGGGTATGCCGTAATCTGGTTTGTGTGAGGCCATTGTGGTGATGCTGTGTTGTAAATTGTCGGAGCAGGTACGCCGAGAGCACCGTGCAGGCCCGGCGCCGAAACTGCGCCCCGCGCGGCGAGCGGACCCGGTAGCCCCGCCAGAATGACGTCGAGGTTGTACAGGGTGAGCGGCCGCCGCACCTGCCGCGCGCCTTCGGTTTGAACTACCGAGGATTCCTCGGTAGTTGCCTCCCGGCTCAATGCGCCATCCGCGTAGCCGGATCCGGCTCTGGCCACTTTCGGAAGTGTAGAGGATAATCTCGCTCATATTTCCGCCGCCTCCGGCGCGTCATGCGCGCCCGGGGGGAGCGCCTCGGCGCCGTGGTCCCGCAAAACCTTCGAAAAATATTCGCCGCTTTTCCGCGCCCGTGGTACAATACAGCCAGAGAATGTGACTGGACGGCCCTCGCCCAGCCCGCCATTCGAGACGAATTCCCCGTCACGGAATAACCCAGGAGGGCCCCGCCATGAACTCGACCCTGCAAGCGCCCGGCGCCGAACTCGCCCTGCGGAAGATCGTGGGCTACGCCCTGAAGAACCGGGCTTCCGACATCCACCTGAAGGTGGGCCGCCCGCCGGCGGTGCGCATCGACAGCGTGCTCCGGTTTGTGGAGGCGGATGCCGTTGACGAGGCGACCTTCCTGGGCTTTCTTCGCGAAATCATGGACGAGGAGCGTCTGAAGGATTACCTGGCGGAGGGGGACGCGGACTTTGCGGTGGCCTTTCCGGGGCAGGGACGTTTCCGGGCGAACGTGTACCGGCAGCGCGGCGCGATGGCCATGATCCTGCGGCATGTGCGCACGGATATTCCTGACTTCAAGTCGCTGAACCTCCCCGAAAAGGCGATGGAGAAGATCGCGCAGCTCCCGCGCGGGCTGGTGCTGGTCACGGGGACGACGAGCAGCGGCAAATCGACCACCCTGGCGGCGATTATCGGGCGCATCAACCACACGCGGCACGGCCACATCGTGACGCTGGAAGATCCGATTGAATACGTGCACCAGGACGCGCAGTGCAGCGTGAGCCAGCGCGAAGTGGGCATCGACACGAAAGACTTCCGGACCGGGTTGCGCGCGATCATGCGCGAGGACCCGAACGTGATCCTGATCGGCGAGATGCGCGATGTGGAGACGTTCTACACGTGCCTGGGCGCGGCGGAGACGGGGCACCTGGTGTTCAGCACGCTGCACACGACCAACGTCATGATGACGATCGACCGAATCCTCGACCTGTTTCCCGCGAGCCAGCACGCGCAGATCCGGTCGCAGCTCGCCCTGCAGTTGAAGGCGGTGGTTTCGCAGCGGCTGCTGCCCAACGCCAGCGGCACGGGCCGCTTGCCCGCGGTGGAGATCATGTTTGCGAACCCGGGCATCGTATCGCTGATCCGCGACGACGAGATCGGGCGCATCCCGCAGGTCATCGCGGACGGCGCCGAGGAGGGCATGCAGACCTTCAATATGCACCTCATCCAGATGGTCAAGGCCGGGACCATCACGATGGACGCCGCGGAGTTCGCCTCCGACAACGCCGACGCGCTCCGCGCGAATATCCAGGGCATCTTCGGCATGCGCGATCGCGGCGGCATCACGAAGGTGCGGCCGCACCACTACGAGACGCATCACCACTGAGGTGGGTGACGCACCCGCGCCAGCCGGAGGCAGTACCAACGTCTTCTCGTCGGACCTTACCGCGGCACGTAGCGCCGCGGAAGCGGCACGCAATGCATTACCACGGAGGACCGTGGTAACGAGGGGCCACAGCGTCATTCCCGCGAACGCGGGAATCCAGTGGAATTCGGAGGTTTGTGCGATCGCGTTGCTGGATCCCCGCGTTCGCGGGGATGACGGATCTACTCATTCCTTCCATAGTGTAGGGTGAGCTAAGCAAATCGACATCCCCGAAGGCGGGAATCCAGTGGAATTCGGAGGTTTGCGCGATCGCGTTGCTGGATCCCCGCGTTCGCGGGGATGACGGATCTACTCATTCCTTCCATAGTGTAGGGTGAGCTAAGCAAATCGACATCCCGCGAAAGCGGGAATCCAGTGGAATCCGAAGGTTTGCGCGATCGCGTTGCTGGATCCCCGCGTTCGCGGGGATGACGGATCTGCTCACTCCTTCCATAGTGCAGGGTGAGTCCAGTAAATCGGCAGCCTCACAGGCAGGAGTCGAGTGTGTCGGGAAGCAGCCAGGACTATTCCTGCGCGGCGACTTTGGTGGCCTCTTCCTCCTTCTGGCCGTGGGCCAGGACCGTGAGGTACTCGGCGAGCGCGGCGATTTCCTCGTCCGTGCCGACGAGCGGGGGCATGTAGGCGCGGTAGGGGGAATCCTCCTCGCTGCGGTGGAGCATTTCGAGGATGTTCTCGATGGCGGCGCGGTCGCGGATCTCCAGAAACTTCGCCATGCTCCGGTAACCGGTGGCGGTGTGGCACGCCAGGCACTGGCCCTGAAACATGAGCTTACCGCGCTCCAGCACATCGCCGGCCGGGGCGGTGTCGGCGGCGGGACGCACCGCCGGATCGGACGACCAGCGCGCGCGCTCTTCGGGCGTTATCCAGATGGATTTCGCCAGGTAGCCGTTCTGGTTGAAGCCCTCCACCTCCGAGCGCCGGATGCCATTGGAGTACATGTGGTCGACGACCACGTAGGGCTTCCGGATCATTTCGCGCGCCTGTTCGGTTGAGGCCGTGGCCGCGAGCGCGAGCAGCAATACGGCGATGGCGTGGCCGAAGGTGAAGTCCTTCGGGTTGCGCCACGCCAGGAAGTACACGACGACGGCGATGGTGGCGGAGGTCATCACGGTGACCAGCGCCGCGCGGGTGACCTGGGTGAAGGCGCCGGAGCCGATGGTGTTGATGCCGATCCGGAGGAGTTCCATGCGGCCGTCCGGAAGCGTGAAGAGCAGCCAGGCGAAGCACACGGGCAGCAGCAGGAAGGACGGCAGGAGCCACTTCACCGACCAGCGGATGATTTCCTCCTTGAGCGCGGGCTGCGTTTCGGCGTCGATCCGGCTGGCGGTCACCAGCGCCCACACGCCCGCAAGCGAAATGCAGATCAGCGTCCGCAGCGCCAGGCTGGGCCAGTAGGTCGGGTTGAAGAAGGCCTGCCAGAACACGGACGACTCGGCGCCCGTGCCCGCGACGCCGAGCCACGCATTGCCCGGGGTGAGCATGAAGGTCAGAATACCGTTGATGACGAACAGGCTCATCCAGGCGGTCCCCGCGTAGACCCAGCCCACGCGGAGATGGATTTTGTCGCTCACGCGGCCCCACGTGTAGTAATAAACCATTGCGGCGGTTATCTCGACGATGAAGAAGGTCCACTCGATCGCCCAGCCGAACACGAAGTTGTGGATCAGCGTGCTCGTGCCCTCGGGGTTGGCCAGGCCGATGGCGAACCAGATCCCGACGCCGCTGACCGCGCCGAATACGGCGGTGAGCACGAGGAAGAACTTCGCGTGGCGGTGTATGGCCTCCATCCAGTCGTCCCGCCCCTCGCGGAGGGCCTTGCGCTCGGCCATGGGCAGGTAGAAGCCGCCGCCGATCGCGAAGTGCGAGATCAGCACGTGGAAGATGGCGATGCCGCCGATCACCCACCCGCTGCCAATCACGGGGACATCCCATACCGGGTAATTCATGGGGAATACTCCTTTTCGGCGCGCGGCCTAATGTGAACCCGCGCCCCAGACTTCGGCGTAGCCGAGGATTGTCAGGGCAATGAGCGCAAACAACAGAATCAGCCCGAACCACGTTGCGGCGCGGGCGCGCTGTCCCGAGGCCGTGCGCGTGTCGAAGAGGGGCACGGCGGCCCAGAGGAGACCGGCCCCGCCGAAGAGCGCGAAGCCCAGGTATTCGCCGGCGACGCCGGGGAACCACTGGCCGAGCACCTTCAGCAACTGGAACTGGCTCATGAAATACCATTCGGGATGGATGCCGACCGGCGCGGCGGCGAGCGGGTCGGCGGGCGGCCCGAGGGACCAGGGGAACATGCTCGCCAGGATGGCGACCACGTTCAGCGCGATCAGCCACAAGGCAAAATCCTTCATCAGGAAGTTCGGGAAGAACGGAATGCTCTTCCGCTCGGCGGGCGGCAGGGCCTCTACGGACGGGGGCGCGGCGTTGCCATGTTTCTGGACGAGCCAGAGGTGGAAGGCGAGCACCGCAATAAAGACCAGCGGCAGGATTACCGCGTGCATCGCGAAGAAGCGCTGGATCGTGACGCTGGTCACTTCCGTGCCGCCCTGCACCAGGGTGACGATGACCGGCCCCACGCCGGGGATGGCCTGCGGGATTTCGAGGCCGACTTTCGTCGCGAAGTAGGCGAGCTCATCCATCGGCAGGAGGTAGCCGCTGAAGCCGAAGAGGAGCGTGATGCCCAGGAGCGCCAGGCCGCTCCACCAGCCGAATTCGCGGGGCTTGCGGTAGGCCTTCATGAAGTACACGGAGAACATGTGCACCACGACGGCGACCACCATCAGGTTTGCCGACCACGAGTGCGCCGAGCGGATGAGCCAGCCGAAATCGATTTCGTAGGTGATCTGGCGAACGGAATCGTAGGCTTCCGGCCCGGGCTTGTAATACACCAGCAGGAGGATGCCGGTGAGCAGCTGGATCAGGAAAAAGAAGAGCGAGAGGCCGCCCCAGTAATACCAGAACGAGTGCTTGTGCTCCGGCACCTGCTTCTTCTTCGCGAAGGCCAGGATTTCGTCCAGATCCAGGCGTTCGTTCACCCAGCCGTACAGGCGGGCGGCGGCGGCGGGCTCAGGCCCGGCGGATGACGACGGTTTCATCGCTCACCTCCACTACGTAGGGGGCCAGGGGCTTCGGGGGCGGGCCGGCCACGTTGGCCCCCGTATGCATGTCGTATTCGCCCCCGTGGCACGCGCAGTAGATCCGGCCTTCCTCGGGCTGGAACTGTACCGTGCAGGCCAGGTGCGTGCAGATCGCGTCAAAGCACACCAGCGACCCGTCGGCGTGGTGGATCAGCATGGCTGGCTTCGTGCCGAAGCGAAACATCAGGGCCGCGCCGGCTTCGGGCAGGTCGGCTTTCGCCAGCGCCACTTCGGACACCGCGGCCAGCTCCGCCGACGCGCGCGCGGGCGTGGCCAGGTAGCGGTACACGGGATAGCCGATCGCGGCGAGGTAGCACGCGCCGACCCCGCCCACGGCGGCCTGCGTGAAGGCGCGCCGCCCCACCGAACCGGGGTCGCCCGACGGATCCGGGATTTCCATGGATTCAGAAAACTCAGCCATAGGTCGCCGTTTCTCCTTTCGCCTGAAAGACCACGCGGCCCAGCCAGGCCATGGCCACGATTACCCCGACAAAAAGCAGCAGGAACAGGCCCACGGTTCCCCAGTTTGTGCTTACCGCGCGCTCCCACACGTCGTAGCCGTTCTGCAGGAGCGCGATATCGCGAATGCCATCGCGGAATCCGGTCATCGCGAGAATGTTGACGAAACCCAGCCCGCCCGCGGCCGCGGCCAGGGGCCAGGCCGGCGCGCGCCGCGCCGCCGCCGCGCCCACCGCAATGAGCGCCAGCGCCGTCAGCAGCCACAGGGCGGTCAGCGCCAGGTAGTAGCCGGATTCCAGCAGGGCCCCGCGAACGCCTGCCGGTTGACCGCGAAACACGGCGACTCCGAGTAGAATCTGCACGGCGGTGAAGGCGGAGATCAGGCGCCCGCCCTGCCGGGCCAGAAACGCGCGGGTCTCCTCGGCGATTTTCGGGTAGATTCCCATCAGCAGGAGCCCGACGCCCGAAAAGCCGAGCGAGCCAATCATCATGTAGGCCCAGCGCGGCATGGCGGCCGGCCCCGAGGCCATGCTCATGCCCAGCGGATCGTTCCGGTAGAGCGCGGTCCACGATTCCGGCGCGAGCATCAGGGTCATGTTCGCGCTGTAGATGTAGCCGACCTTCAACACGGCCACGATCGCGAGCAGGCCCATCCAGCCGAAGGCGCGGCTGGTTTCCGCGCGCTTCGCCATGCGGTACATGAGAAAGTAGGCGAACATCACCAGGAAGACCACGGACAGCCAATACACGCCGATCAGCACGCTGGACGTGTACAGCGCGCGGCCGTAGAGCACCTGCGCAAAGAGCAGCGGCGGAATGCCCAGGTTGATCACATAGGCCATAACCACCGGCAGGCGGTGGATTGTTGCGTTGGACGCGTCAATCTGGATCGCGTCCTGGCGGCGGTGACCGGCGAAGGACCAGATCGTGGCGAGGATGAGTCCGCCGGCCATGAGCTGCACCGCGCCGAAGTGAAGCGCGAGCGTGACCACATGCAGCAGCTTGAACAGCCAGACCGGCGCGGGGAGGGGTATGGGATCCAGGTCGGGCATCAGGTCCATGGGCGGTTCCTTTCACGGTGCGGGTCGTTGGACGCGGGGCGGGCAGACAGATCGTCATTTTCCGATAGTACGATATATGCGCCAAAAAAAGAGAGCGCCGGAATTCGGGCGCTCTCGGGGTGATCGTGATGGCAGCAAACGGCGGGACGGGCGGCGCGCGGTAGGGCGTCGCGGTGGGGCATGGGTACTGGATAAGCCGCGTGCATCATGGTTCAACGTGTGCCGGGCCTCGTGGCCCAGGGTAATCCCCTGGTGGGCGGTACTTGAGGTGCGCCGATTCAGGGGGCATGCCTTCCAACGTGGGAACGGGGGCGGGCCGGGGCGAATTCCCGGCGCGCCAGTACCGGGATCTTATATGGGAAACTTACGACATGTCAATTTTCGATCCCCCCGTCCACAACGCCTCACGGATTGAGGCACGCGCAATTGTCGGCCGGAAGGTTGCAACGCTGGCAGATGGAGACAAAACGCTCCACGGGTTTGAAGCCCTTGCGCTCGCGCAGCACAAAGCGGAGCAACTGTTCCTCGACGCCCGCGATGCCCAGCGTCTCGCGATCTTTCCAGAGCTGGTCGAGATCGGCTTCGCTCAGGGATTCGAAATACGCCCGGTCGCGCCGGCCGCCGGAAGGAGGGGGTGGAGTGGTCATGGTGATTCCTCGCGGGTGGTTGAGCTTTCTTTCTGGTTGCGCGGCGCGCCCCACACGCCCGGTGGAGGCTGCGGGCAAATGTGGCATACTGGGCGCCCCGCCGAGAAGTCCGGGAAGTGCGCCGCAATCTGGCGGCCCCGATGTCCTTATGATGCCATAAACGAGGTCGAGAAGCATGCAAAACGTTGACCCGCAAGCCATGAAGCAGATCGAAGACGCCTTGAAGTGGCTCGTCCGGCGGCGTCCCATTGTTCAGGCGGTCATTGCGGTCGAGCGGGGCGACCGATCATTTTGCTGGACCGGCGCGCATGGCGTGGCTGAATCCGGCGCGCCCGCCTCGCCGGATACGCCCTTCTTCATCGCCAGCATCGACAAATTGCTGAACGCGACGATTGCTCTGATGCTTCACGAGGCGGGCCGGCTGGATCTGGACGCGCCAATCCAGATCTGGCTCCCCGGGGAGCTGGTTCGGGGCATACACCGGCGGGGAGACCGGGATTATAGCGACCAGATCTCGGTCCGGCATCTGCTTACCCACACCTCCGGGCTGCCGGATTGGCTGGAGGAACGCCCGCGGTCTGGCGCAAGCGTGATCGAGTCCATTCTGGAGGCGGGCGACAGGCCCTTCAGCCTGGCGGAAATCGCGGATCGCGTCCGCATGCTCACGCCGCACTTTCCACCGGCCGGCGCGTCCGACGATGCAGTCCGCGCCCGCTATTCCGACACGAATTACGTGTTGCTTGCGGCGATTATTGAGGCGGTTGCCGGAGCGCCGCTTCACGAAGTCCACGAGGAGATGTTGTACCGTCCGCTGGGCATGCGGCACACCTGGTTTCCCGGGCACAGCGCGCCGCTGGAACCCGCGCCGGCGGCGCTGACCCTGCGCGCCGACGGCGTCCCCTTGCATGTTCCGCGGCTTATCGCGTCCTTCAACGGAATCTACAGCACGGCGGCGGACCTGCTGGCCTTTCTCCGCGCACTCGTGGGGGGCGAAATCTACCGGCACGCGGAAACACTTGCCCTGCAGCAGGGCGGCTGGCTTCGATTCGGGTTTCCGCGCGATCGCGCCGCGCTCCGCGCGCCCGGCTGGCCCATTCAGTACGGGATGGGCATGATGCGCTTCCAGTTGCCCCGGGTTTTCACACCGCTCGCCTCGATTCCAGCGGTGGTGGGCCACACGGGGTCAACGGGCTGCTGGCTGTTTTACTGCCCTGATCGGGATCTGTTTCTAGCGGGGGCCGTGGATGAAGTGTCCGCGGGCGCGGCGCCATTCCGGTTCGTTCCACGGGTCCTGCACCTGCTTCGCGGCATGGATCACACCCGGTAGGCGCGCTGGGTTCCGTGTGTCCGGGGCCGGTTCATGGCGCAATCCAGGCGCGGTTGCCCTCGCGATCCACCTTCAGTCGGACGGCGTCGCTGTATTCGCGCCGCTCGAATCCGGTCACGTTGCCGGCAGCGTCGTTGACCGGGAACGTGTGCACGGCGGTCATGGTGACGTCCCACGCCTCGCCCTCGCGCACCAGATCGACCTCCACGTGGCCGTAGTGCCGCCCGCCCTGGAGGAGCTGCCGGCCTTTCCAGAGCTCCGGGTCGTCCGCGTGCGCGATCCACGCCTGCCAGGGATTGTGGTGGCGCGGATCCTTCTCGTCGTCCGGCGCGCCGAGGCCGTCGCCCGCGACGCCCGCGTCGTAGAAGATGACATCGCCGACCCGGGAGCGCTCAAAGGTCTCGTTGTGCCCGCAGAAGACGGCGACCACGCCGTATTCCTGGAAGGCGGGCGTGTAGATGCGCATGGGCGTGCCCGCCTGGCCGCTGCTGCCCTCCATGGACACCGGCAGGATGTGGCCGCCGCTGGAATAGGGAACGTGGTGAAATTGAACGAAGATCACCTGGCCCTTCGCCCGGGCGTCCTTCAGTTGCGCCATGACCCAGTTCCACTGGTCCGAACCGATGTTGATGTCGGGCTGGTCATCGCCGGGGTACGTCGCCGCGTCGATGTTGATGTTGGTGTCGGAGTCCGTGTCGTCCGGCAGGCCGTTCGTGGAGTCCAGCGTCAGCACGGTCACCGGGCCGTAGTCGGTGCGGTAGTACGCATCCTCGTATTTCGGATTGTTGTTGGGCGCGCCGTCGATATGGGCGAGGGACTTCCGGCGGCTTCTGTGGATGGCCTCGGGTTCGTATTCGCCGTTGCGCGCGCCGAAGGTTTCCCAGTTGCCCAGCGCAAGCAGCATCGGCGTGTGCGTCATGAGTTTCCCGAACTTGCCGGCAGTGTGGAAAAAGAATTCGTCCCACGCGCGCTGGTAGCCGCCGCCCTGCACGATATCACCCGCGAGCAGCACAAGGTCCGGTTCGCGCGACGCGATGACCTTCAGGTTTTCGATAAACCCGGTCGTCTCGGTCACGAGGTACGTCGTCACCTCCGCCGGGCGTCCGGTGCTCTCGCGATGCTGGTGGGCCGGCTCCCAGTTGCGATAGATTCCGCGGCCCTCGGGATCGGTTTCGGAGTCCGCGAAGGCGATCAGGCGCATCCGGCTGGCCGTACCCGCCGCCGACGCCGTTCGGAAGGTCGCGGCGTAGGCGCTGTCACCCTGCGTCACGGTGTAGGCATACAGCGTGCCCGGGGTCAGGCCGTCCAGCAGGATGGAATGCTTGAAACTCGCGTTCGGAAACATGTCGGGAAACGCCGCGCGCTCCGATTCCTCCAGTTCGGAGTAAAGGGCCTCCGGAACCGCGACCGGATCGCTCTGCACGGCCTGTTCCGGGCCGCCGGAAGCCGGAGCGAACCGCAGTTCGCCGGGGATGGGGTCGGTCGTGAACCAGTTGATGCGCATGCGGGACTCCCCGGGCTCCTGAAGATAGGGGAGGATACGGAAGCCCGCCAGGGCCGGGTCGCCCTGGGGGTAGGCGGGTTCGGCGCCCGCGCCCAGCGCGAGGACTGCCGCGGCGAGACCGAGCACCAGTTGCGAGGCGCGGAGGGTGGGGCGGAAGCGCGAGAATTCAAGGTTGGCAGGCATGAATCGGTCCAATCTGAAGATTTGTAGTCTCGTGAATGGGGTGTGTGGGTCGTTTCGCCATTGTCTTCCTTTCGGGCGTGGCCGGGCAAGCTTAGGCCGTGGAAGGAAGGGGGCGCAGGTCAAAGTAGCGCGGCGGCGGCGCTGTCGTTCCGGAAAGTGAAACGATGGGCTGGTATACTCGACATAAACGCGGGATGATGCAACCGAAGGAGGCGCGTATGGGACGCAAGTATGGGTTCAGCTTCAGCTGGAAACGCGCGGTGGGGATATCGGCGGCGAAGGGCCGGATCAGCCGGAAAATCGGGATTCCCCTGACGCGATCGGGGCGGCAGCGGAAGATGGGGCGCGCGGCGGGGTGCTGTGTGCCGCTGGCTCTCGCCGCGGGCGCGATGGCGGCGGCCGCGGGGCTGGCCGCGTTCTAGGGAGCGCTTGCAATGGCGCGCCCGGCTGCCCGAAGATAGCCTCCGCGCGGCGCGCCCCGGCGCCAACCCACCCCGCGCGTCCGGGAGGATGCATGAAGAAGCTGGCATTGCTGTTGACCGCCGCCGTCCTGGCGCCCGCGATGGCGCAGGGCGCCGACACGCCCTACCTTGAAGCCGTTCGCGCGCGCGCGGCGGATCTCCGCGCGGGGGATGCCCCGCCCGCGGCGCTGGAGGACTGGACCCGGCAGCGCGAGGCGCTTCGGGCCGCGCTCGAAGCGGCGTGGGGCGGTTTCCCGGCGGATCACGCCCCGCTGTCGGCACGGGTGCTGGAGGCGCTCCCGCGCGACGGCTACCGCGTGGAGAAAATCGTTTTCCAGACGCTCCCGGAGGTCTGGATGACGGCGAACGCCTATGTGCCCGAGGCGCCCGGGCCGCATCCGGCGGTGCTTTCGGTGCATGGCCACTGGCCCGGCGCGAAGCAGGATCCGCACGTGCAGGCGCGTTGCATCGGGCTGGCGAAGCTTGGCTACTTCGTGCTCGCGGTTGATGCGCTCGGCGCGGGCGAACGCGGCATCGGCACGGCCCTGGGCGAGTACCACGGGGACATGACGGCCGGCACGCTCTGGCCCGTTGGCCGTCCGCTCAGCGGGCTCCAGGTGTATGAGAACGGGCGCGCGGTGGACTACCTGCTCACGCGCCCGGAGGTGGACGGCGCGCGCATCGGGATCACCGGCGCCAGCGGCGGCGGCAACCAGAGCATGTACGCGGGCGCGTGGGACGATCGCTTCAAGGCGGTCGTGCCCGTGTGTTCCGTGGGCAATTACCAGTCCTATCTCGGCGCCGCCTGTTGCATGTGCGAGGTGGTCCCGGGCATTCTGCGCCATGCCGAGGAGTGGGGCGTGCTCGCGCTGGCGGCGCCCCGCGCCCTGCTGGTCATCAACGCGACCATGGACGCGCGGCAATTCTCCGTGGAGGAGGCGCGAAAGTCCCTGGCGCTCGCGGCGCCGGTGTTCACGCTGCAAGGCGCGCCCGGAAACCTGCGCCACGACACCTTTGAATCGGGACACGACTACAACCAGCCCATGCGCGAGGCGATGTACGGTTGGATGGCGCTCCACCTGAAGGGCGAGGGCGACGGTTCGCCCGTGCCCGAGCCCGCGATGGAACTGGAAGACCCCGAGACACTACGTTGCTTTCCCGGGGAGACCCGGCCGGCGGATTGGATGACGATTCCCCGGATCGCCGCGCGCGAGGGGCGCATGCTGGTCGATCGCCTGCGCGCGCCGGAGACGGCGGCGGCCTGGCAGTCCATGGCGGACGGCATGCGCGAACGCCTCGACCGCGATGTGCTGGGCGGGACGGACCCCGAGGCGCCGCGCGGCATCGACCCCGGCTCGCCGGTGCTGCCGGAGGGCGCTGTGGCCGGCGCGGGGAGCGCGCTGTTGCTGCAGCTCGACGAGACCCCCGGTCCGGCGGAGTCGGTCGTTGTCGCGGCGCTGGAAAGCGCGGGCCGCGCGGTCATTCCGATTCACCTTCGCGCGGCGGGCGTCCACGCCCAGCCCAACGACGCCATCGGGCGTGCCCCGGATCACAACACCGCCGAATGGGCGCTGTGGCTCGGCGAGCCCCTGCTCGGGCAATGGGTGCGGGACGTGCGGACCGCAATCGACACGCTCGAAGCCGCCGGCGCGCCGCTGGACACGATGGCCCTCGTGGGCGCCGGGCCCGCCGGGGTGGTCGCGCTGTGCGCCGCCGCGCTGGACGCGCGCATCGCGAAGGTCGCGGCCGTCGGGTCGCTCGCCAGCTACATCACCGAGGCGCCCTACGAAGGCCAGCGTCTCGGCATCCTGGCGCCCGGCATCCTCCGCGACGCCGGCGACATCGCGCATATCGCCGCACTCATCGCGCCCCGCCGCCTCGTTATGGCCGGGCCGGTGACCGGCAGCGGAGAGCCGCTCGCGGCCGATACGATCGGGACCGTGTTCGCGTTTACCCGCGATGTGTATGGGCTGGCAGGCGCGGAGGACGCGTTTCGGCTGGCGGTAGATATGACTGGCGAGGAGATTCTGCGGGGGCTGGAGTAGGGTGCTATTGCGCGGGTACGTCCCTTGAGAGCAAGGGACGGACTCGCGCTGGTGAGCTTGGGCTTGTGTCGCCGGATCCGCGTCGATCAAGCGCCCCGCCCGTCATCCGCGTGAGCTCCAGGGCGCGTGCCCGTCCCGGTGGGGGTAGTCCGCGATGCCTCGATCATGCGGCGCGGTCCGGCGCGACCCCGGTCGGGGTAGTCCGCGACGCCTCGATCATGCGGCACGGTCCCGCGTGACCCCGGCCGGGACATACCCCCGCCTTGGGGGGGCTGTCGCTTGGGAAACGGGTGTCTCGTTTACGCGGGGGCGTGCGTTCCAGTTTCGGGCGTATGTGCGCGGGTACGTCCCTTGAGAGCAAGGGACGGACTCGCGCTGGTGAGCTTGGGTTTGTGTCGGCGGATCCGCGTCGATCAAGCGCCCCGCCCGTCATCCGCGTGAGCCCCAGGGCGCGTGCCCGTCCCGGTCGGGGTAGTCCGCGATGCCTTGATGCCGCGGACCGCCCGCTGCCGCGTTTTGCCCGATGGCGGATCGGGCGGGGGTGTACGTAGGCCGGCCATTGTCCGAACGTTGCGGTAGTTTTCAGGCACAAAAAAGGACATCGCCGGACTTACCCTGGACTTACGGCTCGCCAGACATAAAAAAGGCGACTGTGAAATCTCACAATCGCCATTATTATCCAATGGTACCTGGGGGCGGGGTCGAACCGCCGACCTCTGGATCCACAATCCAGCGCTCTAACCGACTGAGCTACCCAGGCATGGGGGATGGATTCACGGCGCGGGCGGGTTGGCCGCTTTCGCGCGTGATTCGAGCGAGAAGTATACGAACTGACCGGCGTGAAATGCAAGTTTAGATCGGGCTTCGGCGCCCCTTCCCGGCCGCGCGTACCCCTTCGCCGGGTTTCGGTATGGCTTTGCGCGGTTGCGTTGGTCCCGGCTACAATGCGCGGATGTTTGAACCGTATGGAAAGGAATGGTCATGTCCATGAAGCAATTTGATGCGTCGCGCCGGGGCTTTTTACAGGCGGCGGCCCTGGGGGCGGGGTTCTCCGCGCTGGCGCCGCTGGAGGGCGCGGTGGCCGCGGCGCCGCCGGTTCGGAATGGCGCGAGCCACATGAAATTGAGCCTGGCGGCGTATTCGTTCCGGGATTTCATGGCGAAGCGGGGCACGGCGGCGGAAGTTGCGGCGGCGGAGATGCGCCTGGAGAATTTCGTGGATCTTTGCGCGGGGCTGGGGCTGGACGGCACGGAACTCACGAGCTATTACTTCCCGAAGGACGTGACGCGGGACTATTTGCTCTCGCTGAAACAGCAGGCCTTCCGGCTGGGGCTGTCCATTTCGGGCACGGCGATCGGGAATGATTTCTGCCACCCGCCCGGCGCGGAGCGCGACGCGGAGCTGGCCATGACGCGGGAGTGGATCGATCATGCGGCGGTGATGGGCGCGCCGGTGATCCGGATCTTCGCGGGTTCGGCGAACAAGGGCGAGCCGGAGGAAACGGCCATCCAGCGGTGCGTGGACGGTATCAACGAGTCGCTGGCCTACGCGGCGGAGAAGGGGGTGTTCCTGGCGCTGGAGAACCACGGCGGCATCACGGCGACGCCGGCGCAGATGCTGCGCATTATCGAGGGGGTGGACGATTCGCCCTGGTTCGGCGTGAATTTCGACAGCGGCAATTTCAATACGGACGATCCCTACCGGGACCTGGCCGTTATCGCGCCGTATGCCGTGAATGCGCAGATCAAGGTGAAAATCCGGCGGAATGACGTGCGGGAGGAGACCGATTTCCCGCGGGTGATTGGGATCCTCAAGGATGCGGGCTACCGGGGCTACATCGTCCTCGAACACGAGGAGGAGAACCCGAAGGAGGCCGTGCCGCGCTATATCGATATCCTGCGCGAGTTGCTGGTGCGCTAAACGGCGGGAGCGCGCCGGGGAAAAGGCCGTGTCGCCGGAGATCACCGATCGCAAAGCCGATGTCTACGCCGCCGGAGAGCGCGCCTGGATGGAGCGTACGCAACGCGTGCGCGCGCGGCTTTTCGGGCCATTGCTGCGCGCGATGGCGGCGCTGGGCCTGAAGCCGGATCACCTCACGGCGCTTTCCCTGGTGGCGGGGCTGCTCTTCAGCCCGCTCTATTTCTCGTATCCCGCGTGGGCCTTCGCCGCGCTGGCGCTGCATGTGCTGATCGACGGGCTCGACGGCCCGCTTGCGCGCCATCTCGGCGTGGCCTCGCCGAAGGGTTCTTTCACCGACAGCATGGCCGACCAGCTGGTGATCGTCACGTCCACCGTCACCCTGATGACAGCCGGCGTTGTCGGGCTGGCCCCCGGCGTGTTCTATGTGGTTGCCTACACCGTGGTGGTGCTGTTTGCGATGGCGCGCAACGCCCTCCGCGATCCGTATTCGTGGCTCTTCCGGCCGCGCTTCTATGTCTACCTCTGGATTCCGGTGGAGACGTGGCGGCTGCCGGGAACCATCGATTACCTGATCTGGATCTGCGCCGCGGTTCTCTCGGTCAAGGTGCTGACCGGTTTTCGGGGTATCCGCAGAAACATGTAGGCCCCGCCTTGGCGCGCGGCCTCACCCGTACACGCCGGGGAGGCCGCGCGGGATGCGCTTACTAACAGGCGACTAGCTGACCTTCACGTCGATCTGTTTCGGGACGGCGGCTTCGGGCTTGGGCAGGGTCACGGTGAGGACGCCCTGCTCGAAGCTCGCTTCCACGCGGGCGACGTCGATGCCGCCGTTGATCCGGAAGCTCCGCTCGAATTCGCCCTCGGCGCGCTCGTAGCGGCGATAGCCCTTTTCCTCGTGCTTCTCTTCGCGCTTGCGCGCGCCGCTGATGGTGATGCGGTCGTCCAGCACGGAGACGTGAATGTCCTCCAGCTTCATGCCGGGCAAATCCGCCTCCAGGATGAAGGCGGCGTCCGTCTCGTGGATGTCGACCGCGGGCAGCCACGCGCCGGAGGCGGTCTGCCCGGCGACCGGCTCAATGCCGAAGAGGCGGTCGAACTGCTGTTCCAATTCACTGAAGCCCGCCCACGGGAAGGCGGTGCTGCGCTTTACGGGTACCAGGATGCTCATGGTGATTCTCCTTGCGGCTCGTTCCCGGGCCGGTGTTGAAGGTTTCATCTGCCTGGACAGGAGCGAAAGGCGTGCCGGGATGGGGCGCTGGACCGAGAAAGGGGCTAAGAAGTTTTGTTTCATAGGTTTAGGCGATAATCTGCGGGGCGGTCGTGTCGGACCGGAAGGTTGGCGGTGTCGCCTAATGAAGCGGATTGCTCTATTTCGAAGCGAGTTGCATGGATAACGCGCGCCCCGGCGGGCCGAGGGAGGCGGTTCTCCGGGGTTCCAGGGGGTGGAAATCAGGCCGGATACGTTCCGAAAATTGGTCGAGGTAGTTAATTGACAAGCCCCCCGGGCTGTGCTACACTCGACCCAGTAAACCATTTGGGAACGAGTTTGCACCTTACAATGAACAAACAACTGTGAACGTGGAGGGAGCATGTTGGCTACCAATCACCCGTTGATGCGCGTTGGCGTGGCGGTCCTGCTGGTCGGGGCGCTGCTGGTTCAGGTCGCGCCGGTTTCGGCGCAGCTCTACAACCCGGAGCTGGACCTGCCGAAGCCGACTGGTCTGGAGAAATCCCTGACCAAACTGGGCCGCGGCCTGTCGAACGTTCTGTTTGGCTGGGCGGAAATTCCGGTGACCTTTGACGAGAAGTACAAGCAGGGCAAGCCGCTGGCCTACCTGCTTGGCGTTGTTCCGGTGCTGGGCGGCGCGCGCGCCGTCATGCGCACGAGCACGGGCGTGTTCGAAATGGCGACCTTCCCCTTCACGGACAAGGCCGTCAACTACGACGCGGTTCTGGAACCCGAATATATTTTCTAATCGATGGTCAGGGCCCCACATGACGCCGCGTTACGCGACGTGTGGGGCTTTTTGATGATACCCGGCCGGTCTGTGGGACGTGCCGCTTGATCGGCATCGTGAAGGGTGGTTCCAGTCGTGATCACGTGGAAGAAGCAGGGCGAGGCGCTTGTGGGCAGCTTGACGCTACGCAACGCCAGCAAGGGCAGCGTGGTGCTCGTGGGGCCGGCAAGCAATCCCCGGGGCGCGACGCTGGTGATCCCCGGCGAGGATCCGAAGAAGCCGCAAATGGCGCTGCTTCCCGCGGGGTGCGACCAGATTACGCCGGGGCAGTATCTTGAAATCCTGTGCATGCAGGAGCGTGAACACGGCGAGCGGGGATTCCCCGCAACCGAGGTGGCCTAGTGGCGGCGGACGGCTTATTTGATATCGATACCCTGCTCGACGAGGTCGTGACCCTGCCGAGCCTGCCGGATTCCGTCGCCAAGCTCAACGAGATGCTGAACGATCCCGACGTCGAGTTGAAGGCGGTCGCCCATGTGATATCGTCGGACCCGGCCATCGCGCTCAAGACGCTCCGCCTGGTGAATTCCGCCTACTATGGCCTGGGCCAGGAAGTGACCAACGTCGAGCATGCGTCGGTGCTGCTGGGCGCGAAGGTCCTGAAGAACCTGGTTATGACCGCCACGGCCTTCGACTGCATGAAGTCCAGCGCCACGTCGTTCCTGCGGCATTCGGTCGCGTGCGGCATGGCGATGAAGGCTATCGCGCGGACGGGCGGCATTTCGGGGTTTCACGGGACCGAGGACGAGGCCTTCACCTTCGGCCTGATCCACGATATCGGCAAGGTGATCCTGGAAGAGTACCTCCCCGACGAGTACCAGGACGTGCGCGACGCGGTGCAGGAGGATGGCATTCCCTGGTACCGCGCGGAGCGCCGGGTCATCGGTGTGGATCACGCGGAGCTCGGCAGCCGCCTGGCGCAAAACTGGAAGCTGACGCCCCCGGTGGTGAACGCGATCCGCAGCCACCACGACCTGGCCGATTGCCCCGCGGAGTTTCAGGGCCTCGCGGCCTCGCTCTCGATCGCGAACCAGATTTGCAATCTCAGCGGGTACCGCGCGCACCCGGAGAATTACACCGAGGCCGTGGACGACATGTTTCCCGTGGCGGCCATCGACAGCGGGCGATTGCCGGCCATCACCGAGGAATACTTCAATTCGCGCGGCGCGATCGAGGAGCTGCTGGCGCTGGCGGATTAGCGGTTCCCGCGCGGGCGGAACGCCTGGTTAATCCCGCGATGCCCCGAGAGTGCCCCGCTCCACCGCAACCCCCGGTACCCCCAATTCATGTGGCTTACCCGCCTGACATGCCGCCGTTTCCGCTGCCTCGGCGATCTGGCGTTCCAACCGGAACCCGGCCTCAACATCATTCACGGCGACAACGCCCAGGGCAAGACGTCGCTGCTGGAAGCGCTGCTCTACACCTGCACCGCGCGGAGCCACCGCACCACGAACGAGGCCGAGCTCGCGCGCCACGGGGAGGACGGCTTCTCGGTCACCGCCGAAGCCCGCCGTTCCGACCGCGATGTCGCCATTGAGGCGTATTACTGGCAGAAAGCCAAGCGCTTCAAGGTCAATGGGGTCCCGCAGACGCGTATCAGCGATATTCTGGGCCGCATACACACGGTGTTCTTCTCGCCCGAGGATGTCGAGCTCGTGAAGGGGGGCGCGTCCGCGCGGCGGCGCTTTCTGGACATGGAGCTGGCCCAGATCAATCCCGGCTACCTCGCCGCGCTCCAGCAATACCGGCAAGCGCTCAAGCAGCGCAACAGCCTGCTAAAGCAGTTCAAGCCGGACCCCGCGTTGATTGAGGTATGGGATGCGCAGCTGGTCCCTCCCGGGGAGGTGCTGATGCGCGAGCGCGAGCGCTTTGTCCGCGAGCTCTCCAGCCGCGCGGCCGAGGCCTACCACCGGATTGCCGCGCGCGAGCCGCTGGCGCTTTCCTACGCGCCGGACCTCGATGGGCGGGAAAGCTTTGAGTCCATCCTGGCGCGCACGCGCGACAACGACATCCGCCGGAAGATCACGACGCGCGGCCCGCACCGCGACGATGTTGAGATTGCCGTTGATGGGCAGCCGGCGCGGGTTTTCGGTTCCCAGGGGCAGCAGAAGTCCGCCGCGCTCGCGTTGAAGCTGGCGGAGATCGGGCTCATCCGGGAACAGACCGGCGAGACGCCGATACTGCTGCTGGACGAGGTGCTTGCGGAGCTGGACGCGCACCGGGCGCAGCGTCTTTTTGAGGCGCTCGGGGATACGGTACAATGCCTGGTTACCACCACGGAGCGGGAGCTCACCGAGAAGATCGGCGGACGTCCCTACCGCCGTTACCAGATGACGCGAGGCCAACTTGAAGCGCAATAATCCCCAGGGCAGCCCCAAACGCGCCAAACCCCAGGGCGGCGCCAGGCGCAATAAGCTCGAAGGCGTCGGCGATATCCTCGCCGCGATGAAGCAGACCACGAACCTTGGCAAACACCTGGAGCACGCCGAGATCTGGGAGCACTGGCCCGAGATCGTGGGCGAGGCCACCGCCCAGCACGCCCGCCCGCGGGGCATCAAGGAATTGCAGCTGCGTATTGAGTGCGACAGCGCGGTGTGGATGCACAAGATCAACTACCGGAAGTGGCAGATCCTCAAGAAAATCAACCGACTCGCGGGGAAAGAGTTGGTCTCGGATATCTACGTAATGCTTCTGGGGGACGGGGAGGCGATGGAGGAGTGAAGGGGGAAGAGTGAAGGGGAAAGAGCCCGCTGCCGGCACACAGGTGAAGGGTTCGTATTCGAAATAGGAGATCTCCTGGCTTAAGGAGATGGAGATTTCTGATCTATCTGTGCGGATCTGCGCGAATCTTCAGGAAAACTGCTTCGTTGCGGCGAAAGGTTTGATCTATGTTCTCCGCGGCCGATCAGGTTTCTTGTTGCCTGGATGCCTGGCCGCGGATCTGGGAAAAGGCCGGCTTCATGATCTGTAACACTTTAGCCGTATGAAGTAGCGCCAGCCCATTCTTGTCATGCCGCGATACTACGACGAGCGTGCGCGAGGCCGGGAGCGCACTTTCATGGAAGGGCGGAATCGTGCCGTGGAGGAATCAACCCGACTGCATTCCGATCGAGTCTTACCCGCGCTTCAAATTCGCCGGCCCCCTCCGGCGCGCCATGTTCCCGTTGTCTCCCCGCACGCCCCCGGCGTATACTGATGGCGGTTCAATCGCTGCCCGCGCGCCGTTCGTGGCGCGCCTTGATCGGGGAGAAGTTATCATGCGCGTGAATCCCGTCCTATGTCTGATGTTCCTTTCGCTGTTTCTCCCGGCGCTCGCCCTGCCCGGATGTTCGGCCGATTTTGAGATCACGCGCTGGACCCCGGTTGCGCAGCCGGACCTTTCCGACGCCGAGAAGGTCCAGTTTGAGGCGGCGAACGCGGCGCGCGAGGCGATGTTCGGCGCGCTGATGGCCCGGCTTCAGGCGGCGATGCGGGAGGGCGGCGCGCCGGTGGCCATCGACGTCTGCCGCGCTGAGGCGCCCGCGATCGCCGCCGAGACCGGCGATGCGCGGGGCGTGCAAATCGGCCGGACCTCCTTCAAGCTGCGCAATCCCGAGAACGCGCCGCCCGCCTGGGCCGAGGCCCATGTTGAGGCGCGCCGCGCCGAACCGCTCGTCCTGCGGGGCGACAACGGCGCGCTGGCCGCCCTGTTCCCGATTATGCTCAAGCCCGAATGCGTGCAATGCCACGGCCCGGAAGACGCCATCGCGCCGGACGTGCTCGCGGCGATCAAAAAAGCCTACCCCGCGGATCAGGCGACCGGCTTTGCGGAGGGCGACCTCCGGGGCTGGTTCCACGTGACGGTTCCGCCGGCGTCCTGACCGCATTCCCGTTCCACCTCAGCTCCCGGAAAGTTTCCCACCATGCCCCAGATCGTATCTGCCGACGAAGCGGTGCGGCGCGTGCCCGAAGGCGCGACCGTGGCCGTGGTCCCTATGCCCAGCGAGGCCATCTACCCGGCGTTTCAGCGCGTTTTCGACGCCACCGGCTCGCCGAAGGATCTGACCGTCGTCTGGACCGCCGGCATCGGCCCCTTCAGCATGGAGCCGAAGGGGATGAACCACTTCGCGCGGGAAGGCATGCTCAGGCGGATCGTCGCCGGGCACATCGGCCTCAACCACGCCATCTCCGACCTCGTCGCGCGCGAGCGGATCGAGGCCTACAACCTCCCGCAGGGCGTGCTGGCGCAATTGTTCCGCGAGATTGCCGCGAAGCGCCCCGGCCTCTTCACCGAAATCGGGCTGGGAACGTTTGTGGACCCGCGAATCGAGGGCGGCAAGATGAATGCGCGCACCCGCGATTGCGAGGATCTCGTCGTCCGCGTGGATGTCCTCGGCCAGGAAAAGCTCCTCTACAGGACCTTTCCAATACACGCCGCGATCATCCGGGGAACGGCGGCGGATCCCAACGGCTCCATCTCCTCCGAAGATGAAGCCCTCGACATGGAGTGCCTGGAAGCGGCCATGGCCGCGCGCAATTGCGGCGGCATCGTCATCGCGCAGGTGGAGCGCCTCACGGATATACCGCACCGCCCCCACGACGTCTATGTGCCTGGCCTGTTCGTCGACTACATCGTCGTCGCCGGGTCGCGCCAGGAACATCCGCACACGATGTTCGTGGAGCACGACCCCAGCTACTCCGGCCAGGCGCGCGCGGACCTGACCAACGCCGTACAGCCGATGCCCCTGGGCGCCGAGAAGATCATCTGCCGCCGCGCCGTGCTGGAAATGCGCGCCGGGATGGTGATGAACCTCGGCATCGGCATCCCCATGGGGGTGGCCCGCGTGGCCCATGAGGAAGGCCTGCTCGAAAAGGTTACGCTGAACACCGAGGTCGGTATCATCGGCGGCCTGCCGGAAGGGGGCAAGAACTTCGGCCCCGCGAAGAACCCCGTCGCCTTTCTCACGCAGCCGGCCATGTTCGACTTCTACGACGGCGGCGGGCTCGACCTGGCCTGCCTCGGCATGGCGCAGACCGACGCCGACGGCAATGTGAATGTGAGCAAGCTCGGCCCGCGCCTCATCGGCTGCGGCGGATTCATCAACATCACGCAGTCCGCCCGGAAATGCGTCTTCTGCGGGGAGTTTGCCGCGGGCGGCTTCGACGCGGCGGTGGAGAACGGCGCGCTCGCGATCCGGCAGGACGGCAAGATTGCGAAGTTCGTGGCGGCGGTGGAGCAAATCACCTTCAGCGGCATCCAGGGCCGAAAGAAAGGCCACGACGTGCTCTACGTCACGGAACGCTGCGTGTTCCAGCTCGCGCCCGAGGGCCTGCTCCTCAAGGAGATCGCCCCCGGCGTCGACCTCCAGCGCGACATCCTCGACCGCATGCAATTCCGCCCCACCGTGCCCGACGCCGTGCCCCTCATGGACGCGAGAATCTTCCAGGAAGGCCCGATGGGGCTGTAGCAACGCCCGCGTCCTGGCGGCGCGGCGACCCAAGAGGGACAGCGGCACGGATGCCGATCCCGATCAGACGGGATCAGCATCCGTGCGGTGGGCGATCGCCGCGTGCGCGCGGACGCACGCCTACCGGCGCATTGAGCGCTTTCTAATGACCAGTCCCGCCAGGCCCAGAGCGATGATGCCCAGGCTGGCCGGCTCGGGGATGGGCGGCCTGCCGTTGACGTCCAGGGAGACCAACCCCATCACCTCAACCGGGAGAAGATCCCCATACGGATCAATGATTCCCACTCCGGAGCCCGTTTCGAAACCCGGGCCCTCGGCCCACACGAACAGCGAATAGCTCAATGTAAACGAATCGCCGCTCGCAAAGGGTCCCAGGGCAATCTGATCCACAATCGGATCAACGTGGGCATACATCCAGCTTGGCAGATACGGACCTCCCGGGTATTGTATGGGCTCGGTGAGCGTATATGCCGCGGATACGCCTTCCTGGAGTACGGAGATTCCGCCGTATTTGCCGCCAATAAACTCGGATCGGCTCCGCCAGATCTCCGCCCCATTAAGCAGGACCTCCACTTCATATCCCGCCGCCATCACGGGGCCGGACGCATAGTCCACGATCAGCATGTCCACTCCGAGGACTTCGATCGCGAATAGGCCTTCCATGTAGCCGCCGGACATATTCGAATAGGTCTCGCTCCACGACGCCAGAGCTTCGAGGCGAATGTGCGGCTCACCGCCGGCGCCCCCATAGGCCGCATAGGCCGACAGCAGGCCCGTTTCCGACGAGGCCGCCGCCGATTCGCCATTGGACGCCACAGCCTGCGATTCCACGACGCCGCCCGATCCGGACTGGGGATCTTCCACCAGTAGGGTAAGCCCCATACCATCCCGCAAATCCTCAAATCCCCGGGCGTCCGTCTCAAGCGTCAGGGCCTCCGACCACCCGCACATGAGAATCATGCCAAACACGATTGCCGTCGTCATGATTACGTTCTTCGCTGACATCGTCACATCCTTTCCAAATCCAGTCAATGGATCTCCCCGGGTGCGATGTCCTGGGCCCGCTCAGGGCATTGCCCCAGCGCAATGCACTTCACAGTGGTTGGGGCTGCATTAATCGTGCCCGAATCGCGCGGGATGTTCCCGGCAACAGCCCGTCTCCTTCACGCCGGAGACGGATGGGTTCGGACGCGGCGACCCGTGACGGCTCAATGCCTTGACAACAAAGCGCTTAGAAGATATGGTCGAAATGGACAGGGACAAGCGCTTATTTGAACAACTAGATAGGAGTCATATTATCACCATCGGATAGGTCGCGCGATTGGACGCCAATGAGCTGGCCAGCGACAAGAAATCGTGTGCGCGCGTGAACAACTTTTTATCGCCACTTACCGGTCGACAACATGGTCCTGCCCCATGAACAAATGCGACCTCCCGCTTCACACAAGTGTAACAATTGCGCGATCCTGTCATTGTGCCCCTTCGAGATTCAGGACCAATACCCCAACCCAATCGCCAGCACCAGCAGCGCCGCTGCGAGCGCGTCGCGGCGATTGAGACGGGTCTCGTGGGGACGGCGGCGCGCGTACTCCAGCACGAGCCCCGTGGGGCAGCCGTACTTGCAGTAGGCCTGCGGGATGACCGCCGAGGCCGCCAGCCCGACGAGGGCGATGGTGATGGTCGCGGCGCCGCCGATGCCGAAGATCCACGCGTCGAAGGGTTCGAGCGCGGACAGGCTCACGGGCAGGGCCGCCGCCGCGATCGCCACGCCGCCGAGCAACACCAGGAATGGCGCGACGCCAAGCGCGCGGCGCCAGCGGTGCGGCAGCTGCACACGCCCGGGCGTCCATCGGAATAGCAGGGCCTGCGCCGCGCCGTGGGGACAGAGGTGCTGGCAGTAGACCGGCTTGCCGGTGGCCCAGGGGATAATCAGGGCCGCGGCGACGAGCGCGACGAGACCGGGCGCGCGCTGCAGCGGTACGGCGCCGCCGGCCCATCCGCCCAGCACCGCGAGCGAGACCATGTCCCCCGCCCAGAGCCCGAGCGCGGCGATGAGGTAGAGCTGGAGCGCCACGCGCGTGGCGGGCCGGGCGCGCAGCCGCGTAAACGAGACGATACAGCCGAAAACCAGCGCCCCAATCGTGATCGCGTCGCGCAGTCCCGGCTGGAATCCGGCGGTGACGATCACGGCTGGTTCCGGCGGATTCACGTATATGCCCGCGCGGTGGATGGCGGCCTGCATGGTGGCCGCGCTGGTGATCGTGGCGCCGGAGACCCCGTCCGTCCAGACGGCTTCGGGGTCCAGGGCGGCAAAGTCCTCAAGGGACATACCCCGGTGTTTCTCGCGGAAATATCGGTCGTTGCGAACGTAGTCGGCGTAGCGCTGGTTGTCCCAACTGCGCCCGAGCGTCACGCCGGAAACGGCGCCCTCCGAATCGAGGCCAATCAGCGCGTCGGAGGGGCCCTGATAGCCGGGGATGGCGTCGCCATGGGGCGCGCTCCGCAGCAGCGCGCCGATTGCGGTTCCCACGCCATCGTGAACCACCATCGCGCCGGTCTCGGGGTCGGGCGTATCCACGCGCGCCGCCTCGGGAAAAATCCGCTGGACATCCGCCAGGGCCACCGCCTCCGGGAACTTCAGCGAGGGCGGTTTCCCGCCCAGGCGCACCGCGACGGACTCCACAATGGCCAGGCTGGTGAGCGTCGCCCCGGAAACGGCGTCCACGGCCGCCGTGTTGTTCTCTCCGCCCGGGCGCCAGCCGCGGAATGCCTCGAAAAAGCCCGGGGCGTTGCGGACCGCGGCGGCGTGCTCGGGCGTGTCCCCGCTCCAGAGCAGGCGCGCGCCCGTAACGGCGCCGTCCGTGTCCAGCGCGAGCAGCACATCGGAGGGGCCGGCGTAGCCCACGGCCCGCGCGCTTTGGGGCAGCGTTTTCACGGCAAAGCCCAGCACGGCGTCGTCCTCGCCGAGCACCGTCGTCAGGTCATCTCCGGGGCGCAGGGCGGCGGCGTCGGGATAGAGCGCTCGCGCCTGATCGAGCGAAGGCGCCGTCTCGCCGCCCGTTCCCGCCCCGCCGTGCAGCCGGAGGACGAGCAACACGCCGCCGATCATCGCGGCGCGAAAAAGGCGCACGCCCCAGTGCCGGAGGCGTGCGCCGCGGGTTGTCTTGGTCGGCGTATCCAAAGCCCGGACTACCGCGCGCCGCTAATCTCGAACGCGCACAAGCTGGATCGCGTCCGTGTGCACCGCGCCGCCGCCGCCCGCCGCGTGCACCGTCACCACCGGCTGGTCGCCCGCCGCGAAGCGAAACACGCCGAGCGGCTCGAAGCCCTGCTCGCCGGAAGCCGGGACCTTCATGTTCACCAGCACTTGCGTGTCGCCATCCGCGCCGTGCACCACGATACGCGCGCGGTCCGCGCGGTTCTCGTGCGGCTGGTGGGCGTGGCGCACCTCATAGCGGCCCGCGTTCTCGATGGTCGCGTGGTAGGTCGCGGTCGCGCCGCCGCTCGCGTACACATATCCGTAGGCCACAAAGCCCTTGAGACCGGTGCTCGTGCTCCAATCGCCGTCCTTTTCCGCCGCCATATCGTCCACCACGATGCCGGAAAGCGCCGTCGGGTCGATGCCCAGATACGGCCCCAGCGCGGGCGCCCGGTCGAGCGCGTCGGCGGGGATGATGATCTCGTCGCGCACCGTCGCGCGGCGCGCCTTGCCGGGCAGCTCCAGCATGTCCAGCAGTTGCGGGAGGTGATCCTCGTAGACCCCGCGCGGGGTGGTTCCGCGTTCAATGCAGATCGACGCCGCCTTCCCCACCACCTCGCCCACCATGCCGAGCGTCTGCATGACGCGCACGGTGCCGAGGGCCTCGTGGGTCACGCTGATGTTCCGGCCGGCCATGAACAGGTTCTCGATATTCCGCGAGTAGAAGCTGCGGTAGGGCACGGGATACCCGTAGAGCCGGTCCACGCGGTGGTCAAAGGCCGCGTAGGAAATGAACGGGTTTTCGGGGTATTTCTTCATGAACTGCTCTTTGGGGTAGTGCAGATCGATGGACCACGTGCTCGGAACGCACCCGTCCGGAAATTCCCGCTTCGTGATGATGTCCTCCTCCGTCAGCACCACGTCTCCCATGAGCCGCCGCGACTCGCGCGGGCCGCCGATATACGCGATCCACTCCAGGTACGCGTTCTGGTGCTCCGCGGCGCCGCCCCGGTTCTTCATCGCGTTGAACGCGCCATACGCGGCGCGCAGGTTCCAGTCGCGGATGCCCTCCGCGTCGTTCAGCGGGTCCTTGTCGAAGCCGCTCTCCCAGAACCACTCCGCGTGATACTCCCGCGGATAGGGGAAATCCTCCATCTCCAGGTCCAGCGCCCAGGGCGTCTCCGGAAAGGGCACGGGCGCCTCGGCCTCGGCCCACCGCCACATATTGCTCATCCCCATGCGGCCCACCGGCGTCATCTCCCAGTCCGCCCCGGCCACCGCGCCGATCACCCCGTGGCCCGTCGCATCGACAAATAGGGGCGCGCGGAAAAGCTTGCGCTCGGAGGTCCGCGTGTCGAACGCGAGCACCCCCGCAATGCGGTTCACTTCCTTTTCCACGTCGTAGGCGTGGTGGTTCAGGAAGAGATCGATATTCTTTTCCGCGCGGACCACCGCCTCCTTATGCTCGTCCTCGAATTCCTCCGCGCGCCCCGGCGATTTCGTCGCGCTGTCGGCAATTTCGGAGATAATCTCGCCAATGCGGGGGTACTTGCCGCGCCGGATCAGGCCCTGCGCCCACACGCGCACCTCGGAGGATCCGTTGCCGCCCAGCACCGGGCGGTTCTGCACCAGCGCCACGCGCAGGCCCATGCGCGCCGCCGAGATTGCGCTGCCCATGCCCGCGTAGCCGCCGCCCACCACCACCAGGTCGTAGTCCGGAAGTTCCACCGGCTCGGGCGGCAGGCCCAGCCGCTCCAGGCGCCATGGCCCGAGAATATCCTCCGTCTCGGGCGGCGCGTCGTTCTCGTCCGTGGTGAAATAGATCGCGTCCGCGCGCCCGTCAAAGCCCGTCAGGTCCCGCAGCGCCACCGTCGCCGACGTCCCCGGAATGTCCACCGTGCCGCCGTATTCCCAGTGCCACTCCGCGCCCGTGTCCCCGAAGACCTCCGGCAGCGCCTCCCCGTTCACGAGCAGTTGGAAGCGGCCCGGATCCCCCTCCGCGCCCCAGCGCTCGACCCAGTCCTTCGTCCGCACGTAGACGTGGTAGGTTCCGGCGGCTGGAAACGACACCTCCCCCGACGCGTCCTCCACCGGGCGGCCCAGGCCGTGCGCCAGCAGATACGGCGAGCCCATCTCATGGATGAACTGCGTATCCAGCTTCCACCCGCCATGCGCCGAGAGCCCCTCCGCCTCCACCAGCACCCCGTTTGCCCCCGCCACCGGCGCGGACAGCAGCGCCGCAAGAACCAATACAACCACGAAAAGCCCGAACCCGGGCCACGATTTCTTCATAAGGCCTCCTTCAAGGAACGTAATTCTCTGGCCGTCTGAAGTAGTCACCCTCGTCGCACCCAACGGTGGCGGCTCTCGGTGATCGAACACCGTCATCCCCACGAAAGTGGGGATCCAGAGACCATGCAACGTTAACCTCGCAAAGCCTCTGGATTCCCGCCTTCGCGGGAATGACGAATACATCCAGTGTAAGTAAGGCATCTCGTATCGGAGATACGCCTCACTTCGGACGGCTAAAGTATTACCACGGAACAAACACGAGCGCGGAGAAAAGCGCCGCGACAAAGGCCCAGTGTAAGCAAAGCACCCCCCGCGATGCGAACCCACAGAAGAGAAGGGCCACCCATACTCGTTCCCTCGGTCCGCCGTGGGAATGCATGCCGTTCCGCTCTGCGGAACAAACGCCGCTGTTCAAGCTCGAACCAGCAGAACGCTGGGGGGGCAGCGTTTCACTGGTCCGATGGTATACTGATCACGAGGACCTGTGATTGCGCTCGCCTACCGGACTCGGCGACCGAACACACAAGGCGGCCATGGCGTCAGGCTCCTGCTCCGGTGGCGGTCATAAGACATATGCAACGCGCTCGCACCGGTGGTGACGGTGTCGGGCGCGGAATAGGGAACTGTGGGGCGCGCCAGGAGATTACGGTAAACATGATACAGTTGATTCGAAACGCAAGCACGCTCGCACTGGTCGCTTCCGCGCCGTTCTCGAATGCGGAAGAAATGGTGCAGATCCTGAACACGGGCCTGTGGCACGGCAACGAAGTCACGGTAGACGCGGGCGCGGATTGGTGGGGGATCTTTCCGGAGGGTGACGGCTTCACGCTGCAAGCCGCGCCCGTAACGATAACGGTGGAGCACGATGCCATCGTCGATGCCGAAGGCGAGGCCACGGGCAAGCGTGTGAGCGTGCCCCAGGAGGCGGAACCGGTATTGCTGGTGCGGGGGATTGCGGGGCTCAAAGAAGGACGGCTCGCCCCTCTCTACCACCAGCCGCACTATGCCTACCTCTTTCCAAGTCAAACGCTGTGGCTCCGCATCAAGGACGGGGAACACAAATTGGCGCGAACTGTGGCCGCGCTTGGGACCACGGAAGAGAACGGTATTACGCCCGAGCCCTTTGTCCACAACTACACACTGAAACTCTACGCTGGAAGTCATCCTGTGACGTCGAGTCAGGTGCTCTACACCGCCGAAAGGGTTTACGAAGAAGCGCGGCCTTCCATCGTATGGGCGGGCGATATTGATCGCGATGGCCAGGTCGACCTGCTGCTCAATACCACCTATCATTACAACGTGACGCGGCTCGTTCTCTACCTCTCCAGCGCCGCGAAAGAGGGCGAGCTTGTGGGCAAAGTGGCTGAATGGCGGACGACCGGATGTTGAGCGGCAACGGCGTCGAAGAAATCGAGCACAAGAACCAACAGGGGCATCGGCATGCACTTCCGCACGTTTAATATCGCGTTTCTAGTCCTCCTGATGGCCCTGATGAATGTTGGAGCCGAAGAAACTTACCAGATTCTTCTGCCGGGAGCGTGGCAAGGTCAAGGTATAGTTGCGGAGTCGGGCCCTGATTGGTGGGGCATTTTCCCAGACGGCGATGGATTCACTTTACAGCATGCTCCGGTGACCATAACGCCCGTTCATAACGCCATGATGGATCGCGAGGGAGAGATGACCGGGAAGAGAGTCGCCATCCCTCAGGAAACGGCGCCCGTGCTGCTGATCCAGGGCCTGAGGGATCCCGTAGAGGGGCCGGTATTGCCCGCCACCCTGCAACCATTGGATTGGCCGTCGGAGCAAGCGACACCCCTCCGGCAGAACGCCTTTCTCTTTCCCGGCCAGTCCCATCGTCTCACCCTGCCAACGGACAAGATCCGGCTGACGGCTGTGGGTACCGCGGAAGAGAACCCCGAATTCCACCATGCGGACCTGGTGAACTATCAGATAAAGATGTATCGCGGAACAGATGAAAAAGCGGTCTCGCAGGTTCTTACGACCATTCCACGGATGGGCGATCTCGGTGAACCCTATCTGGTCTGGGCGGGCGATATCGATCGTGACGGAAAAATCGACCTGATCTATGATTTGTCCGACCACTACATCAAGACACACCTCGCGCTCTTCTTGTCCAGCGCGGCAAAGGCGGGGGAACTGGTGGGGCTGGTTGCGGAGTGGAAGCGGCACTCCTGCTGAGATAATGAGGTGGCAGGTCTAATTGCCGGGCGGCAGTGGCCGTTGCGAACTCGTTCCCACGGTCCGCCGTGGGAATGCGTACCGTTCCCCTCCGCGATATCAACGCCGCTGTGCTTCGCTGGCCCTTCGGGCCGAAGACCGCGCCGCTGCGCATCGCCCTCCCTCAACCCGCGAGGTCTTCGTGGAGATCGCGTTCGGGGACGAGGACGAGGATCCAGAGCTGTTGTTCGGTTCCGAGGCGGAATGTGCGGCGGGCGGCCCACCAGAAGCCGGCCCCGGTGTCGATGTGGCGGATGGTGTCCGGGCGGCCATCGCCGAAGGCGTCGAGTGCGCGGGCGGCGGTATCGAGGCCGGCATTGGCCGGGGTCTTGAGAAAGGCCCGCTTCCAGGCGTCGGGATCGGGCAGGCTTGGGGCGCGCGGCAGGCCGACGAGCTCGCCGCCGGGGGTGAGCACGAGCACGATCCCGTTGTCGGTCGGCGCCTTGCGGGTGGTGTAGGCGGTGATGTCCTCGAGGAGCACGTCGAAGGCCACCACATGATCGAAGCCATCGCCGGGATCGAAGGTGGTGCTGGCCGTTATGCCGAGGTCCTTCGTGGTGAAGAAGACGTAGGGCGCGGTCCAGTGCGCGTCCGCGCCGCCTTCGTCCCGCCGGGCAATGGCGCCCTGGTACCAGGGGCGCGCCCGGGGATCGTAATCGGGCATGGACACTTCCTCGCTCCGGGCCAACGGGTCCGCGCCGGTCCATTCCACCCAGCGCACCCGATCGGGGGATTGATCGCGCTGCGTAATCCGGTTGCGCCACGTGCGTTCCCCGCCGCCGTGCGGCTCGATCGAGAGCAGCATGTGCTCGCGCCCGCGGCTGTCGGCGATGAGCAGCGAGGAGATCTGCGGGTAGTGCGCGATGAGCGGGGCGAGCAGCCGGTTGAGGGCGTCGGGATCGTCCTTGTTGAGGAGGCCGGCGGCCCCCCACGCCCGCGCGACCGCGAGCTGCTGCTCGACGGGCTCGAAGAAAAGGCGGAGCCACTCCTCGGTTTCGTCCAGCGTCTTTTCCAGGACCAGGGCGGAAAGCACGCCCACCATGCGCTGCTGGTCCTGGGCGCGCTGGTGCTCCGCCCGCGCGCGGTTCCAGAGGGTGACGCCGGTGACGAGGCCGCCGAGGAGCGCGAGGAACAGCGCGGCGCCGAGGGTCGCCGGGACGGGGTTGCGCCGGTACCATCGCCAGGCCCGGTCCAGCCGCCCGATGGGCCGCGCGAGGATGGGGAGACCGTTTTGCACCCGCGCGAATTCCGCCGCAAGCTCTTCCGCCGAGGCATAGCGGCGGGCGGGATCCTTCTCCAGACACTTGAGGCAGATCGTCTCCAGATCGCGCGGAATGGCCGGGTTCAGTTGGCGCGGCGGCACGGGTTCGTCGTGGATCACCTGCTGCATCGTCTCGAAGCCGGTCGCCGCCTGGAACGGGGGTCGGCCGGCAAGCAGGCGGTACAGCATCGCCCCGAGCGCGTAGATATCCGACGGCGGCCCGACCTCCTCGGTTTTGCCGGCGGCCTGTTCGGGCGCCATGTAGTAAACCGATCCGAGGATGGTGCCGGTGCGGGTCAACTCGCCGTCGTCCTTCATGCGCTTGGCGAGCCCGAAATCGGCGATGCGCGGCGTGATCCCCCCCTCCAGCAGGATGTTGCTGGGTTTCAGATCGCGGTGGATTACGCCCTGGCCGTGGGCGTAGGCGACCGCCTCGGCTATCGCGCGCATGAGGGGGATGGCGTCCTCCGGGCTCAGGGGGCGATCGGCCACGCGATCGGCCAGGCTCGGGCCGTCGACGTAGGCCATGGAGAAGTAGTGGAGCCCCTCGTGCTCGCCGAATTCGTACACCGGGACAATGCCGGGATGGCTCAGGTTGGCCGAGGCCTCGGCCTCAATGAGGAACCGGCGGATCTCTTCGCCGGACGCGAGCTGCCCGCTGAGAATGACCTTCACCGCGACAATGCGCTTGAGCGTGCTCTGCCGGGCCTTGTAAACGACGCCCATGCCGCCGCGGGCGATTTCCTCGAGGAGTTCATAGGCCCCGAAATAGCGGATCTTGCCGATCTCGATTGAAGCGGCCGCGCGCTCGGTATCCGGCGGGCCGATGCGGGTTTCCGCGTAGGGATCGCAGGATCCCGAAGACTTCTCGGCCATGCGTTTTCGCGCCCCTCGTGCTCGTTCACCTCACCAGGCGCGCCGCCCGGCACACCGCCGGAGCGCGCCCCGGTAGTGTACCCCATGCCGGCGCAATTTGCACGGCCCGGGCCGCGTCAGTTGTGGCCCTCCGCATAGGCGATGAGCCAGCGGTCGCCGTATTGCTTGAAGCCGACGCGCAATGTGATCACGCTTTCGCCTTCCAGGTCGGATCGGATGAGCACGGGCGTCGCGTAGATCCATTCGTCCTGCCGGGTGACGCGCGTGCGCTTCCAGTCGAACCAGGCGTGCTTCATGCGCCCGGCCGTGTGGTAGGCCTGGACGATGACGCGGAGCGCGCGCCGCCCGTTGCCCTCGTCGTCCCGGAAATCGCGCGCGATGGCCGTCATGAACATATCCACGTCGCCGCGGACGCAGGCCTGCGTGGCGACATCGAGAATCGCGTCCACGATGGCGGCGTCTTCGAGGGAGGCGTTGACTTCGATGCCGGCGCCGGCCTCCGGGGCCCAGAAGCCCAGGAACGCGCGCATGAAATAGACCAGGCCGGCCGCGAACGCGACCCCGCACATGACCGCGGCGCGCTTGAGGTACTTCTTGATCGGGAGGCGGCGCTGGCCCGGCGGCGTGAAGAAATTGTCCACGATCGCGCCGGACTTGCCGCGCTGAAGCAGGTCCTTCGCGCGCGCGAGTTCGCCGCACACGGTGTTCAGGTTGCCGTCCACCGCCTGCCAGTCCCGCCCCAGGCGCCCGCGCCCGCGGATTCCGCCGGCCAGGGCCTCCAGGCTCGTGCCGTCGGACAGGATGCGCCCGAGCCCGCTGGAGAGTTCGTCGCGCCCGCCAAACCAGCGCGGGAGCGTCGGGTAGTCGCAGGAAAGCTTGCTCCGGAGCTGGATCAGTTCCGACTCCAGCGCGCGGCGGTCCGCGCCCGGGCGGAGGCTCTCCTGCACCAGCTCGTACATCCGCCGCCAGTCCGCGCGGAAGGCGTTGAACTGTTTCGTGTAGCGGTCGATGTCCTGGTGCGAGGCGTGGGGCTTGAAGAACGTCTCCGGCAGGCGGATGGGCTTACCCGGCTTCGCGCGGTCGCGGGCTTCCTGCAGGAGCTGGCGGATGTAGCCCAGCGCCTCGTTCACGAGCTCCCACTCGTCAATCGTGCGCCCCGCGCCATTGCGCGCGCCCTCAGCGAGGGATTTGAGTGTCGCGCCGTGGTCGAAAAAGGCCCCGATCTCCCCGTAGAGCCCGTGGCCCTCCCCGCGCCAGCGCGCAAGAATCGGGTAATCACACGAGATCCGGCCCTTCAAGTCCAGGTAGGCCACCTCCAGTTCGCGCTTGTCGAACTTCTCCTGCTGGTAGCCTTCCAGAAGCTTGAAAAGATAATGCCAGTCCTTGTGCAGCGCCTTGAGCTGCTTATCGAGTTGTTCCCATTCACCCGGGGACACGGTCTGACCACGTTTACCCATGCCACCACCCGCGCCACCTCTCCCAAGCCTACCCCCTTACGGTATCCCGTGGCGGGATTTTTTTCAAGCGCGAAGTTGCGCGCGGGGGGCGGCGGAGAATACGCTCTCGTTCCCACGGTCCTCCGTGGGAACGCAGCCCCCGCCGCTCCAGCGGGCGCAACCACCGACAACGGCCCCACGCATCACCCCGAATCCATTATCGCCGCGCAACCGTCTCTATCGGAGCCGTTCCGGCCACCCGAAATCCATCGTACACCCGCGCCAGCTCCGGCGACCGGGCGTTTCGGAACGCGCTCCGGCAATACCATGGTGTGTCGCTCCAGGATCCGCCGCGCTGCACGCGAACTGTTCCCGAACTCGGACCTTGTGGATCCCGCGCGGGGCTGCGCGCGTAGTAACCCTCGTCAAACCAGTCGGCGCACCATTCCCAGGCATTGCCGTGCATGTCGTAGAGCCCCCAGGCGTTTGGCCTGAACTGTCCCACGGCGGACGTAACGCTAATTCCATCCTCCCAGGGAAAAGGGGTCCAGTCGAAGCCCAGTACGCCAGCGACGGATGGGTTCATCACATTGGCAAATCCGCGCAGGGACGCCGGCGTGTCACCCTCCGCATAAAGTTCGCTACTCCCGGCCCGGCAGGCATACTCCCATTCGGCTTCCGAGGGCAAACGGAACGCGAAACCGGTCTCCGAGGAGAGCCAGTCACAAAAGGCCCGGGCATCTTCCCACGATACGTTCACAACCGGCTGGGCGTCGCCATCCAGGGAAAAGCCCCGGTACGCGCCGCTGTTGTGACCGGGCCGAAAACGCCGGAACTGCGCATTGGTGACTTCGTGGCGTCCCATCCAGAATCCCCGGCTAATCTCCACTTCATGCCGGGGAGTCTCGCTTTTGTGGGATCGCACTTCGGGGCCGAATTCGCTGCGATCCAGAGAATCCGAACTGCCCATCATGAAAGCGCCCGGCGTGATCCAGACCAACTCGAGTTGCACCCCCCCGCCGAGATCCACGGTGCGGACCTCGCCGGGATCCGGAACCCCGGCTCCGTTCCACGCTATGCCCGGAGCCACCGCCATCCGGAACACATAGAACGCAAAGCCAAGCAGCATGAGGACCAGCGCGGCAAGCAGCAGAACCATCGTTCCCACGAGTGCGCGCCGCGCCCAGGGGTCCGGCGATTCCAGCGCAACCGCCCCACGCCCCCGCCCCATGACGGTTTCCAACTCATCGGCAAGGGGGGATTTCGTGTCCCGAGACTCTACGCCTTGCATCCGATTGCCCCCCGCACCGTTTTCGCATTATGAATACTGCAACGCGGCAGCTGAACGGTCTCGCAGCAACAACAGCGCAGGCGCCCCGGTCTACCCACACAAGAATAGCTCCACATCGGACAAGCCCTCCTTTTTTTCCCAGCATACCACGCCGAGGACGGCTGTTCGAGAGTTAATTCTTCTCGTTCCCACGGCCATCCGTGGGAATGCGGTTCACTCCGTCTCGGTTGCGACGATGCGGCGGGCAATCTGGATCTTCCTCCCTCTCACGCCCAGGGCAGCGCCTCGACGGTGTCGATCTTCTTCCCCGGCTCGCTGGTCCAGGTGCTGCCGTCGGGCAGGACGCTCTCGGCCACATACTTGCCCGTTTCCGCGTTGGCGGTGATGATCTTGCCGCCCTTGGGCACCTTGTCGCCGCCGTAGCCCGCATGGCCCGTCGCGCGCCCGTAGTGCAGCGTGACCCCGCCCCAGACGCCCGCGTAGTCGTTCACGTGGTCGTGGCCGCAGAAGTAGGCGCGGACGGTCCCGAGCGCGTCGATCAGCGGCAGGCTCGTGCCGTCCTCCGCCCACGAGCACACCTCCTCCAGGAACACGCCGCCGGTCTCCGGCTTCGCCCACACATCCGTGTATTGCTTCACGGGGATGTGGACGACGGCGAACGCATTCTTCGCGCGCAGGCGGTGGTCCTGTTCCGGCAGCGCCTTGAGCCAGGCCTGCTGCGGGGCGAGCAGGCCGTCGTTCATGGAGTTCAGGCAGAGGAGGTCCCAGCAGGGCGCGCCGTCTCTGCCGGTCAGCGTCACAACATAGTTGCCGCCGCTGGCGCCGCCCCGGTAGAGCGACCCCTTTGCACCGTGCAGCGCGTCGTGCCCCTTCGCGTAGTCGTCGAGCTGGTCGTGGTTGCCCCACGTAAAGAGCCACGGCACGCCCCACCCGGAAACCTTCTCGATCGCATAGGCCTGGAATTCCGCGCCCCGCCCGTCCGGGTTGTCGTGCCAGAGGTCGCCCGAAATGAGCAGCAGGTCCGGGCGCGTCTTGTCGATCAGCCGCGGGATATCCTCCAGCGTCTTCTCGTCCCGCGCGGGGCCGTGCTTGTCCCGCCCGTTGAAAAAGTGGATGTCCGTAAGTTGCAGCATGCGGATGCGCGACGGATCCGCCACCGCGAGCGAGGCGTGCTGCCCGGGATAGGTCGGCGAAGGCGCCAGGCCCACGCGCGCGGGGTCGATTTCCGCGCCAGCTGCGGATGGCAGGACGGCGGCGGCCGAAAGCGCGGCGGCGCTCCCGAGGAACTGGCGGCGGTTGACGTGAAATGGGGACATGGGGGTACTCCTGAAGGATGAAATCTAAAGGATTAATGACTTAGGCTTCTGGCCGATTTAAGTTTGCCAAGTTGCAGTAGCATCAGAACGCAAATTCGGTGAATTTCGCCGGTCCACAATTCACCTCTGGAACCCGGCGTCCCAACACGAAAGAAGACAGCGCCTGCCGATCCATTGCTACTCCGCCGGTTTTGCCCCGGAGGGGCGCCGGAACTTAGCCCAAGGTGGAGCGAGGAACGAGCGGAACCCTGGGTAACCGCCCCCCCATAAGCATGAACCCGCGAAGCGGGTGGCGGAAGGTGCTGGGGGCATCACCGGCTACTTCCGCCGCGAGATCGCGGGGCAGCCGATTAGACGGCAAAACTGATGACCTCGTCCCGCACAAAATGCAACTGGATCGCGGGCGGGATATCGTTCTCATTCTCGAAGTGGCATTGCAGCGCGTCGCGGATCATCGTCTTGAGTTCATCAATCGTGTCGGCCTGCGTGGTGATATTCTCGCCCAACGCGCGCGCCACCCAGCCGCCGCCTACTTCGTCTTCCTCCACCTGAAATACGATTTCCGTCATGGCATGCTCCTGTGTCTTAATCAGTATGCCACCACCGGTCTTGAACGGGCAACTCCCCGTCTCCGCACGCAAACGCCTGTCTGATCCGCCCTTATCCCCCATCCCGCGCGCAGAAATCGTACAGCGCAAAGAAGACCTCGCGGATGTTCCCGCCGTTCCGCGCGAATTCCTCCCGCGCCCGCGGCCACAGCCGCTCGCAATCCGCCGGCGCGAGTTGCTGGAGGAGTTCCCGGAGCAGGGCCTCGCCGGTGCGCGCGGTATACAGCGCCGGGAGGCGGCCCGGGCGGTGCACGGTGATCACGAAGCCGCGAAACCGCCGCGCGCGCCAGCGGATGCGCCGCCACGCGATCGGGCCGAGCTGTTCGGCCCCGTCGAGAAACAGCACACAATCGGAGGGTGCCGCATGGATCGCCGCCCGCGCCGCCGCAAACTTCCGGGGCATCTCCTCGTTGAGGAAGACGTACACCACCGGGATCCCCCGCGCCTCAAGCCGCGCCTCCGCTTCGAGCAGCAGCGTGGTCTTGCCGGATCCGTGCGGCCCCACAATCGCCCCGCGAACGCCCGGCGCCGCGATCCGGCCAATAAACGCCTCCCAATCAAGGTCCGGCGCGCGGTATGGCAGCGCCTCGATCCGCGCCACCCGAAACGGGTTCTGGTCCGCGCTTACCATCGACAACGCCGCCGGGCGATCATTCCACTTTCTTCAGGGTCACCTGCTCCACCCACGGCGACACGATCAGGGGAAGCCGCTCCACCCGCTTCCCGTTGTTCAGGATCAGTTCGATCGCCCACCGCAGGGAGATGAGCTGCCCCTGGAAGCTGTAGGGCGCGGCGGGCAGCGAAAAGCGAAAGGTCCCCTGGATCTCCGGGAGGTGGGTTGGGAGGACCAGTTCCTCCACCACTTCCACATCCATGGAGCCCTTGCCTTCCGTATACCAGAACAGGCGCAGCACGGCGGATTTGGGCGGGTCATCCAGCCGCCAGCCGAGGGCGCCCTCAAGCACCTGGCCGGGGACGAGCGTATTGGGGTCCTGGTGAAGCTGTAGAGAAAGGCTCATGCGGCGGGCTCCTATTCCGGCAGACGGAACTCAGGCGCCAGCCGGATCGGGCTGGCGATGGGTAAAGGCGATACCACGAAGTCGAATTCTTCACGCACATCCGGCCAGCGGGCGATCTCCCCGCGGACCCTTAACTGCCATTGGATCTTGTTGTTCGCGCCCGCCAATGTGGGCGCGGCGAACTCTGGAACGGCAAGCGCCACCTCACCCTCGCGGATTTCGCGTGGTTCCGTCGCCTCCAGGAGCGCTATCGACACAAATGTGCTTCTTTCGGTGGCCGTTGTTGTGCCGCGCCGGTACGTAGCCACTTCCAGCCCGAGCAGGGTGATCGAAAGCTTCCGGATGCGCCCGGCATTGCCGCGAAAGGACCATCCGAGCAGCGTGGAACCGCCGAGCGCCACGTGGCCCGGACGGAGCGTGAGATCGGGACGCGGGTTGAAGAGCTTGAACAGAAAGTATCCGGCGCCGCCGATAAGCGCGAGCCCAACAAAAACGAACGGGATGAGGAAGAGCAGTGACACCAGTTGGATGCTGCCATCCTCCTCAATGTTTATGTTCTGGAACATGGCGGCCAAGATCACGCCGTTCCAGACGAGCGCGGCGGCGAGTAAGACCGCAGGGCCGAGGATACTGTTCTTGCCCCCCGATAGCAGGATGGCGCCGGTATCCGACGCCAGCTCGGGCTGCTCCCGCCCGCGGGGTATCGCGGCCGCCCGGGGCGCTGGCGCGGCGGCCCCGCCCCGGCCCTGCTGCCGGATATCGCGGGCACAATAGAAAAAGAGAAACAGGCCGAAAAGGACGAAAATCAGTCCGAAGCAGCCGATGAGGTAAACGTTGCTGAATGAGCGGTCCAGCACGGCTTCGCCGGGGTTGTTCGGGTTAACGTAGCATTCGCGGGTTTCGCCGGCGGGGAACCGCGCTACACGGGCCTCCCCGGCCTCAAGCCCCCCGGAGGCGATGTCGAAGAAGTTGTATAGGCCGCTCTCGTAGCGCGTCTCGTTCCAGGTATACGCATAGCGGATTTCCGTACTGTAGCGGATCCCATCATCGCCGGTATGCGTGAGCACCTGGCTTTCGAGGATGGTGCAGGGCGCGGCGGGCCAATCCTGCGCCGCGCGCCATTCGAGCAGTGGCAGGGCGCTGAAGGCGGTGAAGAAGCCGCCGCCCACAAGCACGAAGACGCCCCCCGCGAAACGCAGTATGCGCGCGGAAGACCTCTCGGCCCGCTCTCGGGTTAACGGTCTCAAATCCTGTCTCCTGCCCATCCGCCTAAGCGGCCCTGCCGCCGGGCGAAGCCCCGCGCAATAAGCGCCGGCCCTGGCGCAGTCTAAACCTGGCGGAATTCGGCGGGCACGGGCCGCAGCGCGGGGTCCGCCGGCAGCGGCGACACCACCAGTTCGAACTCTTCGTTTACATCGGGCCAGCGCCGAATATCGCCGTGCACCTTCACCTGCCACTGGATCTTGTTGTTCGGCGCGTTGAAGGTGGGCGCCGTGAACTCGGGTACGGTCACGGCGACTTCGCCCTGCCGGATCTCGGCGGCAACCTCGGTTTCCACGATCACGATCTTCTCGAAAATGCTGCGATCCGTTGTGCTGGAGGTGCCCCGGCGATATGTGGCCGCCTCCTGCCCCTGAAGCGTGATGGTGAGCTTGCAGATCCGGCTGGCGTTGCCCCGGAAGGCCCAGCCAATCGTCGCGGTCCCGCCGAGCGGCAGATAGCCGGGCGAGAGCGTCAGGTCGGGCCGGGGATTAAAGAGCGTCAGGAGGAAGTAGAGCACGCCGCCCAGCAGCGCCAGCCCGATGAGGACGAACGGGATGAGGAAGAGCGTGGCCACCATGTCGAAGCCGCCGTCGCCCTGGCCCAGGGTATTCCACAACGCGATGTACGTAATCCCGTTCCAGATGACCGCGAAAATCAATAGAAAAACGAATCCAATGAGGCTGTTGTTTCCGCCCTTGAGGGTGATCCGACCGGCGTCCAGCGCGGGCGCCGGGATCGCCTCCGAAACCGTGCCGGCCGAGCGCATGCCCGACGAAGAAATGCCCCGCTCCCGGGGGCTCCCGAGCCTGCCGAAAAGCATGAACGCGCCCACCAGCACAAAGATCAGGCCGAAACTGCCAATGAGATACGTGAAACTGAAGCCGCGCGCCAGCACGGCCTCGCCAGGATTCTCGGGATTGACGAAGCACTCGCGCATTGCACCGGCGGGGTACGCGTCCACCACGGCCTGCTTGCTGTTGTAGCCGGACGACGAACCCCCGAAGAAGTTGTACTGGTCGCTCTCGTACTGCCGCCCCTCCCACGTGTACGCGTAGTGGATGGCGATGCTGTACGTGGTCCCGTCGGACGAACTGTGGGTCCGCACCTCGCTGCTGACCACCGTGCACGGAACCGCCGGCCAGTCCTGCGCCCCGTACCAGTTGTAGAGCGGCAGGCCGCTGAGGCCAATGGCCACGCCGCTCCCGATCAGCATGAACACCAGGCCCATGACCCGCACGACGCAGCCATGCCCGGCGCCCGTACCGCGCCTCGATATCGATTTCATCCCGAACCTCCTGCCGGATACGATACTGCGAAGCCCGGCGCGATGCAACCGGCGCGATCTACGCCATGCCTGCGATCCGGCGCCAGGCGCTGAGCATGCGGGGGGGAAACTTTTTTTCACTGGACGAAGCCCGGAAATCGTTATAGTATGAAGTGTACGAGCAAAGACGCGGGGCGCACGGCTCACGAAGGCGGTGCGGCAGCAATGAATCAACCAGAGAGGGATTCAAGCATGTTGGCGCAAACCAGTCATCGGTGTTATTCGGCATTTGTACTCGCTGCGGGGCTCGTCGGTACGGCGGCCCTCACAACGGGCTGCTCTCAAGCGGCGCGGTACGTTGAGCAGGACAAAAGCGCCGCCCCCGCAGAGGTGGCTCCACTGTCCAGGCGCTATGTAAGCCCCGAACATGCGCTGCCGCAGAATATGGGTTTCAACGATTCCTTGAAGCACGTGGCCAGGGCGGAGCCAGCCGCTTCCGCCTCCGTCCTGCCCGTTCCCGCGCTTCCCGCCGCCGCTGCGGCATCCATACTCCAGGGGGCGACGCCGGTGCAGCCGCATCTGGTTAAGACGGTGGATATTCACCTCCAGGCGGACGATGTCCGCGCGCAGAGCGCGGCGCTGCAATCGCTGACCACCGAAATGGGCGGCTACCTTTCCGCGCTAGACGAAGATTCGAACTCGGTGGAACGGACCGTTATCAGACTGACCTTGCGCATCCCCGCGCAGCAACTCGACGAGGCCATGAAGCGCATCGAGGCGCTCGGCAAGGTATTTCAACGCAGCATGACGACCCAGGATGTAACCCTGCAATTTGTGGACATGCAGTCGCGCCTGCGCAACCTGGAAAAGACCGAAGCCCGGCTGTTGGCCCACTTGGAGCAATCGGGTCCGATGGAAGCCATACTGACCGTGGAAAAGGAGATCGATCGCGTCCGCGGCGAGGTTGAGACGCTCCAGGGCCGCATCAACGATCTGGGCAACCAGATCGGCTATGCCACCGTCCGCGTGACGCTGTCCGCAACCCCCACCGCCGGCCCCATCACGCCCGCCGCCGCTTTCAGCACCAGCGCGACCTTTACCGACGCGCTACGCAACCTGGTCGGCTTCGCCCAGGGCGTGTGGTTCATCGCGATCTGGGTTCTCGTCTGGATCCCGGTGTGGGTCCCGCTCGCGTTCCTCACGCGCTACATATATCGGCGTAGCCTGGAGGCAAATTCAAGCGCGTCTTGAGTAGTGCGGGTGCTTGCATTCGCGCCGCACGGCGCCGATACTGGCTGCAGTGCAGCCAACATGCATCCATCGGACACCCACCACCATGCAAACCGCGCGAATCGTGCAGATCGGGCTCCTGGCGCTCGTCGCCAGTGGCGCGCTGTCTGGTTGCGGCCCCGAGGCGCGGACGGGGTCCAGCGCGAGCCCCCAGGGGGAGGGCGAACCGGCGTACCGCCAGGCGACGGATCAACGCGCGTCCCATTCGGCTCCGGCGCACGACGCGGCATCCGCGTCCGCCATACACGAGGGCGCAGGGGCAGCTGGCGCTTCGATCCCTCCCTCCCGCCTGACACCCGAACTCCACGCACAGTTCGTCCGCGGTCTCTCCCTGGCCGAGGCGCGAGCATTGACCGCTATCGCGCCCGTGCGCATCGGCGGCGATGGCGAGGCGACCGAGATCTATCGGTGGACCGATGGGGAAGGAAACCATTTCACGGCCCGCTTCGATTCCGGCGTGCTCAGGACCAAGAGTGGCCTGGGCGGGCAGTACGTGTCACGAAACAACGCGCCGCCCCGGACTCCCGTCGCTCCACCCGACACCGGCGGCGAAGCCGTCGCGGAGATCGCGCCGGGGGTCTTCATCCCCCTGGAGCGCGCGGTCGCCGCGTCCACGGGCCAGCCGCGCGGCATCGACAACACACCCCGCCCCGGCGTGCCCGAATCCGCCGCTCCACCCGCGCAGCCGCCCGCCACGACCAGCGGCCCCGCGCCTGGACCGCAAATCGCTATCGCGGGCGATGCGCGCGCCGCGTCGAGCAGCTACCAGCCGCGCGCGAATCTGCCCCCCTTCACGCGCTCGCTGCGTGACGGACGGCACGAGGTGCGGCTTCTCAACCCAGGCAACGCCACGATCCAGGCCGGGCTCCGCCAGGACAAGCTCGGCCGGGACATCACCATTCCGCCGGGCGGCCAGGCGTCTTTCCAGGTCGAGCGCGGGGTCTATCGGCTCTACTATATTCGCGAAAGCGAGCCCTATACCCTCCACGAGACCGATCCGCTGACCCTCGACGGCTTCCTCGCCCCGAATGTCGAGGTCCGCCTGGATCCGGCGAACGTGGAAATGCGCCTGATTGATTACAGCACGCCGGAACAATAGCCCAACCGCCGCGCGCGCCACCCGAAAGGACCCCGAATGTTCTGGAAACGACGCCAATTCTTTCAATACCTCGGCGCCGCGCTCGGCGGAAGCCTCCTGCCGTGGAACCAGGCCCGCGCCGAGGCCGCGCCCCGGACGGATGCCCCGGAGGCGCCAGTCACGCCTTCCGGTGGCCATGCGCCCGCGCCCTTCGACCCGCGCCTCATGGGCGATGGCGTCATCCAGGAGCAATTCGACATCGTCGTGGCCGGCGGCGGTATCGCCGGCTTCTGCGCCGCCGTTGCCGCCGCCCGAAACGGGGCCCGTGTCGCCCTGGTCCACGAGCGATCCATGCTCGGCGGCAATTCCTCCAGCGAAGTCCGCCTCTACCCGGAAAACGCCACGGCGCACCAGGTCTGGATCAAGGAATGCGGCATTTTCGACGAGATCCATGTCGAGGAGCGCGTCCGCAACCACATCCCCTACCGCGAGGGGCTCATGAACTGCCACTGGGACCTCGTGCTGTACGAGTGGGTCCTGCGCGAACCCAATATCACGCTCTTCCTGAACACGCACATGCACCGTGCGGTCATGAAGAACGGCGCCATCGAGTCCATCTACTGCATCCAGCTCGGCTCGGAGCGGGAGTACCTCCTGGGCGCCCGGATCTTCATCGACACCACGGGAGACGGCGTCCTCGCCCACCGCGCGGGCGCGGAATACCGCTGGGGACGCGAGGCCCGCGACGCCCACAACGAGCCCCTGGCGCCCGATCAGCCGGACGAGCAGATCATGGGCAGCACGCTCTTCTTCCGCGCCGTGGACACAGGCGCGCCCGTGCCCTTCAAGCGCCCGGACTGGGCCGTGCAATTCGGCGGGGAGGAGGAATTCCGGGGGCGCAACCACAGCCACATCGAGGGCGGGTACTGGTGGCTGGAGGTCGGCCCGCCCTACCACCCGATCAAGGACAACAACGCGATTATCCACGAGGCCATGCGCCACCTCCTCGGTGTCTGGGACCACATCAAGAACGGCGGGGATCACGGCGCGGAAAACTATGGCCTCGAATTCGTGGCCACCTGGCCCTACAAGCGCGAGTGCCGCCGCATCCTCGGCGACTTCATTCTCACCCAGCAGCACACGCAGGATCCGCCCCTCCTCGACGACAACGTGGCCTTCGGCGTCTGGTTTATCGACATCCACACCCACGGCATTCTCGACCGCTCCGACACGCCTTACAAGAGCCACTACGCGGACGAAAACTGGGACGCCAAGAGCACGCGCTGCTACGGCATCCCGCTGCGCGCGCTCTACTCCCGCAACATCCCGAACCTCATGATGGCGGGCCGCCCCATCAGCTGCTCCTACGTCGCTTTCTCCTCCTCCCGGGTCCTGTGCACCGGCGCGGTCGCGGGCCAGGCCGCCGGAACCGCCGCCGCGCTGTGCGTTCAGCACGGCAAGACGCCCCGGGAAATCGCGCGCGACCACGCACGCGAGTGCCAGCAGCGCATCCTGCGCCAGGATGGCTACATCCCCGGCGTGGCGAACGAGGACCCCGCCGATCTCGCGCGCCAGGCCACGGTCTCGGCCACCAGCGAGGCCGCGCTCGAATTCCCCGCGCCCACTTCGGAGCTGGAGATGGCGCTGCCGAAAGCGCAGATCTTCCCGGTATCGGCCAATCGCGTCGATCGCGTTTCACTCCTCCTGCGCTCTGCCCTGCTTGATCCCGCCGAAATGACGGTCGCCCTGCGGCGCGCCGACCACGTATGGGATTTCCGGGGCGTGGACGACCTGACGGCGGCGACCGCCAGTATTCCCCCGGACCACGAAGGGTGGGTGCATTTCGATTTGAACGTGGACGTCGATCCCGGGCGCCTTTACTACCTCCACACCACCGCACACCCGGGCGTCTTCTGGAAAATGTTCCAGGAAAACGACGCCAACCTGCGCGACCGCTGTCCGGTGGGCGTGGCCCCCGCCGAACTGCCCGGAGAGGTCTACTGGCGCCCCTTCCGCGAAGGCAAGAGCTTCTGCATGCGGGTTGCCCCGGAGATCCACCCCTTCGCGGGCCAGAACGCCGTCCGGGGAAGCAACCGGCCCGACCAATGGACCAACCTGTGGCGCTCCAGCCCGGATCGGTCGCTGCCGCAATCGCTGGAACTCGCCTGGGATCGCGAGATCCGCTTCAATCGCGCCGAAATAACCTTCGACACCAACATGAACCGCCGAAACCGCGCGCCCTTCTTCCGCTACCCCGAGTGCGTGCGCGATTACCGTATCGAAGCGCGCATCGCGGGCGTCTGGACGGCCCTGCACGAGGAGCGCGACAACTATCAGCGCCGGCGGGTGCACGATCTGCCGCGCACCGCCGCCGACCGGCTCCGCCTCACCGTCCTCGCAACCAATGGCGTCCCGGAGGCGCGGGTCTACGAAGTCCGCGTCTACGACGAAGCATAATGCATCCTTGGTATGCTGTACAACTGTGTACGCGTATTGGTATAAAGATCGGAATAGAAGAGAAAGCGCGACAAAGGATCGCGGACATTTCCGCCGCGGCGGACCTTCGGCCTGCCCGCGGCAAAGTGAGCCCACCTCTAAAAGTTCCCCTGCCCCCACCAAAAACCACCTCGAAAGGAAAGTGGCACAGGCGTCTCGCCTGTGTTCAGCGCCGAAAGGCGCAAATGTAGGATAGCCGTCCCGGCTGTCCACGGCGGCGAAGCCGCCCATGCCGGCAGAGATGCCGGCGCTCCAGCAAGGCGCGGCGCCCCGGGACGCAGACATCCCTGGCCGCGCAAGAAACGTTCTGCTGTAAACGAACGCCCGAGACCGCCCGACTCAAAAGCCCAGTACCCCAATGCCCATCCCGGCGGGGAGCGTCTCTTCGAGCGAGTCCTGGTAGCAGCGCAACACGGCGCACCGGTCCGCGTCGATGATGTGATCGTTGCCTTTTTCGTACACGATCTGGCCCAGCGACCCGACGGCGTAGGTGTGCGAGGCGTACTGGGACTCCCGGTCGGGCAGGGGCGGGAAGCGGATCGTCCCCTCGTGAATCCGGCGCTGCAGGAGTTCCGTCATGAATTCCTTCACGCGCCGCCGCGCGAGGCGTCCGTCGGGAAGCGGCTGGATATCCAGGCTCCCGCCAAATTCGTAGGCGCGGACCTTTTCGCACCAGCGCTCCCCGAGGCTCATCAGCTGGTGGGCGACCGCGCGCCCGCTGTTCCCGGCGTCGATGCCGATGCCCCGGAAGCCGCAGGCCGCGTCGAGTTCCTCGATGACCTGCTGCTGCCGCGCGTAGTTTACCCCCTCCAGCCGCACGCGCATCACGTTGATAAGGTGCGGCGGCGCGTTACGGTACACGACGAATTCCGAGGGGTCACGCGCGTAGCCCAAATCGCAACCCAGGTAATAGTCGCCGGGCGGCATCGCGCGCGGCGCTTCGAAACGATCGCCCGCCCGCAGCACGATTTCGTCGAACACGATCCCCGCATCCACGCACGACAAGAACTCATCCAACGAGAACACCGCGTGCGACGGCGCGCCGTGTTGGCCCAGCACCCGGTGAATATAGCCGGGCGTCTCCCGACCGCCGTAAAGCTGGGCCAGTTCCTCGTCCTTCGCCGAATCGAACGACGGATTGAGGCTGCTCGGCCAGTTGTACTGCTCCGCGTCGGGCATCTGGGTCATGCGGTAGAAGGTGTTCCGCAGCCCGTTGGGCACGCCGTAGACCCAGCGCCGCCCGCCCCCGTTCAGCGCCTGGTACAGCTCGCTCCACGACGTGTCCGTCATCTCCTGCGCTTCGTCCACGATCTGCCAGTCCACGTGCATGCCCTGGAAGTTGGTCCCGCGCGGCCCCGCGATGCGCCCCCACAAAACGAAGCCGTTGCGGAACCGGAAGTGCCAGGAGGGCGTCCGCCGCATTTCCACGAGGGAGGGCGCAAACTCGGGCGTACTCTCGAAGCGCCGCGCAATCCGGCTCATCAGCGGAAACAGCTGGTTCTCCGTCTGCGTCGCGATAAGCATCTCCGTTTCGGGGCACGCCACCATCGCCCAGCAGGCGATCGCCTCGATCTCCGTCGTCTTGCCCACGTCGCGCCCGTCACAGTGCACTTTCCGCGGCGCGCGCGAATTCAGCGACCCCCGCTGGTACTCCCGAACCCGCCAGGGCCGTCCGCCGCGCTCCCGAAACAAATGCTCCACGAACAGCGCGCGATCCTGCAGGTTCAGCCAGCACCGTGCCTCATCCGCCGCGATGCCATGGCGCACCAGCGCCTCCAGCGTAGGCAGATCCACGATGTAGCCCCCTCCCTTCGCAATTTCCCATGCCCCGGTTTTGGCCCGGGCGATCCCCGTGGCGTATACTGGAATCCAGTGAAGGAGTCCCGTTCATGCGTTATGCAAAATATGCCGCCGTCGTAATAGCCGCCGCCCTGACCCTCTCCCTGTGCGGCTGCCCGCCCCTCTCGCCCGGCGTGTCGCGCGTGCAAAACCTGGTCTACGGTACGGGGTATGTCGCCGCGAGCAGCACCGGCGCCTTCCAGCAGAAGGATCTTCTTTACGATCTCATCGAGATGGACAGTACGGCGGACAGCCGCCCCGCCGTGCTTATGATCCACGGGGGGCGCTTCGAACGGGGCTCGAAGGAAGAGGAAGAGCTCGTAAGACTCGCCGACGCCCTGGCCCTCGCCGGGTACGCGTGCTTCCTGACCGACTACCGGCTCAAGGGCGACAATCCGCCCGCCCCGGATGATTGGTCGCCCGATGCCGACTCCCCCATCTTCGCGGCGCTCGACCTGCGCGAGGCCCTGCACGCCGCCTTCGTGGACGCCAAAACCGCCATGCGCTACATCCGCGCCAACGCCCGATCGCTGCGCGTGGATCCGGGTCGAATCGCAATTCTCGGCACTTCCGCCGGCGCCTTTGCCGCCCTGGCCGCCGGCCTCACCGGAGACAACCTCTTCTCCAGTGATGGGCCGGGCTTTCCCGTGCCCGAGGAGAACAACCCCGGCGTAAGCACGCGGCCCGCCGCCATTATCGACCTCTGGGGCAGCGCCGCGCCCGTGATCAACGCCTTCGACTCCAGCGACCCGCCGATCATGATTGTCCACGGCAGCCTCGATTTCACGGTCGGCCTCTCGCTCGGCCCGGCAATCGAGATCCGCGACAAATGCATCGAGAACAACATCCCGTACGCCTACTATCCCATCGCGGGGGCCGAACACGGCGCCTGGGACGCCGAAGTGGACGGAAAGAAACTGGCCGAACTCACCATCGACTTCCTGAACACCCACCTCGGCGGCTAATCCAAAGCTCCGCGGCGGCGTTCGCCCCGCCGCCGCTTGCGCCGCGCAACGATCCGCGCGATCCAGAGATCCACGTACTCCGACCCGATCGTCCGCAGAAGATCGATTCCGGCGTCCTTCGCCGCGGCTGCCCCGCGGGCCCGCGCCATCGAACGCGCCCGGGCCTTCTCGGATTCCGTGAGGCGCCCGTCCGCGCGCGACGCCTTAATCGCTTTCACGTAGGTCTGGTACGTCTGCTCCACGCCGCGCTCCAGCGCAAGCAGCGCCCCGCCGAACCGGCGCCGGCGCAGCCGTGCATACGCATCCGCCGATCGAAATCCGGTCCAGATCGCGCCGAGCACCGCACCCGCAACCACCGCGCCGCTGTCGCTCCCCAACTCGCAAAAAATACCGTGCATGCCATCGCCCTCCCTTCGTCCGCTGCCTTCGTCTTCGCGCCTTTGCGCGCCTCCAGGACGCTACAGAAAATCCCGCGCGTCCACGATATAGCCGTTGACGCTGTCGTCCGCGTTCGTAATCGACCCCATGCCCGGGCGCAACACCAGCGCCGCAAGCGCGATGGAACCGCTGTCGGGCACCGGGGCCTCGGGCGTGGCCGACTCCGCGCCGGCCTTCACCGTTACGCCCCAGGTCGCCAGATCCGCCTGCACCAGGTCGATGCGCTCCTCCGAAACCGGCGGCGCGATTGCCGCTGTCTCAATTCCCGCCGCGAGCCGGTACGGATACCCGTCCACGAAAGCGTAGCCCGGCCCCACGGCCACCCGCAGGCTCGCGGGCGCCGTGGCCGTGACGGCGAGTTCCCCCGCGGGCGCGCCCCGGAGCACGCCGCTGCCGCCGCCCCACGCCAGGTTTAAGAGGTGGAACGCGACTTCGAGCGCGCCCTCGATGCGATCATCCCACTGATTCAACTTCGCGCTGGAGACCGGGCGCTCCTCGAACGCCCAGCTCGTCTTGTTGTAGGCCTGTCCCTGAATCGCCATAATTCGCTCCCTTCAGTCCAGATGAAATCCCGTGTCCAGCCCGATCGATCCGTCGTCCAGCCGGAACTGGAAGAACGCCGCCAGACTGTCCTGGCTCCGCGTGATGAACGACAGCGGGCTGCTGACCGACCGGTACGGCGAGGTGAGATCAAGCCGGCTGGTCATCCGTTCCCCCGCGAGCCGGTGCGCCACCCGGCGCACCCGCCCCACCAGCCGCTCCTGGAGCGTTTCGCCCCAGCGGCCCGCCAGATCGGCGTCCAGTTCCGCAATCGCCTCGCCCCGAAACTCCAGCAGCATCCCCGGTGTGATGTCCGTCACGCCCCGGTGGAAGATGGCGCGCCCCAAGACCCGCGGCCACGCCAGATCCTGTAGCAGCCCCGACGAGAGTTGCGCCGCGTCCGAAGCCTGGCTCAGTGCGTAGTACGGAAAGTCCCGATACGCCGTCCCAAAGCGATCGATGCTGTCGCCCTCGGCGAAGTAGCCGTCGACCCCCCCGAACAGCGGATCGCCCTGGATCCGCAGCAGGTTCACCAGCCCACGTTTGTCCCGCCCGAGCTCCACGGCGGTCTCCACCGGATCGAAGACAACCACGCGATCCACGGCGTCCCCGCGCCGGAAATGCACCGCCAGATCCTGGTCCACGTGGAATACATAGCCGCCACCCAGCGCGGCCAGCGCCGTGAGCACTTCCAGCACGCCGCCGCGCGCCTCGAACGCGCCCACCACCACGTCGCACGGCGCAACCGAATCCGTATTCGGGCCGGTGTACGAAAAAAAGTCCTTCAGCGCCATCTCCGGCACGTGGTAGCGTCCCTCGTCGTACAGGTAGACGTCCGCGTGCCCCTCCTCGACCAGCCCCGCGTTAAAACATTCGCCGCCGCCATACACCAGCCCCAGGTAGCGCCCGAACACGTCCACCCGATCGTCGAAGGCCCCGCTGGGGTCACGGTGCGGGTTCAGTTCGATAAAAGCGATGCCGTTGGTATCGAGGTACTGCTGCAATCGGACTTTGGCCGCGTCCGCGCGGCGCTTGTAGGGGCTCGCGTTGTATTGCGCCTCGCTCCAGCCCGCGATCTCCGGGTGGCGCTTGATCGCGTGGCTGTTCAGGCTCGTCTCTTCGCAGTCGATCAGCATCAGCCGCAAGTCCGGCCACGCTTCGCCGTCCACGGCGAGCCCCGCAATCGTGTCGCCGTCCTTCGCGTAGGCGCCCGACATGTCGATACGCGCGGCGTCAACCCACTGCCCGCTGTCAATGCCGCCCACCGCAAGAGCGTCGGTTTCCGCCTGCCGTACGAGGAACTTTGCGTACTCCCGCTCCGCGCCGTCCGGGTAGGCCGTGTGGCCCACCGTGTAATGCACATTTCCGAGCGCGCTGTTGATCGCCGCGCGAACCATCGCGTCGGCGCGCTCGTTCTGGAAGCTCCGCGACACCCGCCGGTTCCCCGCGCCCGCGTCATGCTCCGCCTCGAAAGCCAGCAACTCGTGAAAGTTCACATAGCGATCCAGGATCAGCCGCCGCGCTTCGCCCCACGCGGGCCGGGATCGGGTCACCGTGCCCGTGGCGGCGAGCGCGCCCTCCAGGCGAACCCGAACCGTATAGCCCACGCCGAAGCGCCCCGCGTTCACGGGCAACAGGCCCACAATGCGATCCCGCCCGTCCGGCCCTTCGCGCACGATATCCAGCAGGGGAACTTCCCCGAGGCGCGCGGTCCGGACCCCGGCCCGGTCAAACACCTCAACCTCGTAGTTCATGGCTACCACCACCGCGGCCGCCACGCCACGCTTCCCGTGGCCTGGTGGCTGCTCATAATATCGTCGGTGAACACCAGCTCCGTTTCGCCGGGCGCGAGCCGCGGGAATTCGCCGGAGGTATACCCCGTAACCTCCACCCCGTCCAGGCGAACCTCGCGCTTGACCGCATCGATAACAAGCGTCGATCCGCCCGCCACTTCTCCTTCATACACGATCATCCGCGTCCCATCGCCCACGCCGGGCGTGATCAGAAAGTCGTCGGCCGCCAGCGTGATGACCGGATCCGTTGGCGCGTTGCCGGTGTTGGAGACTCCCAACACTTCGCCCGATTGCCCGATAACCCACGGGAGCGTTTCAATCGCCTCGGATTCCTCCCACGCGCTCTCCGCCCGCAAATCAACGACGAATTGGCCGGTGAGCGCACGCCCGTTGATCTCCCGGACAAGGCCCTCCCGCCGCGCCGCGATCTGGCGCCCCGGGCGCAGCGAAACCAGGACCGGCGCATCCATCGACACCGCTTCCGTGACCGCGTCCAGCGCGGCGATCAGCGACGCTTCGTCCGCCGCGCCGCGCAACAGGCCCGTAATGCGGATCGCCCGTGTCTGCTTGCCGCCCACCACTTCATACTGCTCCCGCACCACGGTCGTCCGCGGGTTGAACACGTAGCCGCCCACGCTGATGGACACCGCACCCTCCTTTCGTTAAGGTCTCGCCCGAGTCCGCCGCCCTCAGCGGCCCAGCACCGGCGTCGTCCGCGTCAGCAGCACCGGGCTGGCCGCGACCGCCCGCCGGACGAATGGACCGAGCAACAAGTCCGCTTCCCGTTCAAAGCGCCGCGCAATGCTCATCAACGATGCGAATTTCTGCCCGATATCCACGCGCTGCCCGCCGATCTGCACCGTGACCTGCTCCACAGCCTCCCGCGAAGCCAGCGCGCGAAGCAGCACCGCCGATGCGATCAGCGTCTCCCCCTGAATCAGCGCGCCGGGCGGGCTCTCCTCGTCCACATCCGCGCGCAGCGCCGCCAGCACCCGCTCGTGCGCCTCCGCGATGCAGGCAGCAATCAACGCCCCGCTCGCCACCGACTCGTCATCCGCCTGCACATGCAGCCGAACCCCCGCTTCCGTCGCAAATTCCGCCATCCGCCCGCCCTCCTTTCAAAAGTCCGCCAGTCCTGCCCATTGCTCGCGAAACTACCGCGGGGAGGCGCAACACCTCCCCGCGGTTTCCCCCTTCACCCACCGAACTCGTTCCCACGGTCCTCCGTGGGAATGCGTACCGTTCCGCTCAGCGGAACAACCCGTCACTCTTCACTCTTTCCGTCTGCGGCGGACGTGCCGCACCTTCACCCTTTCCGCCTGCGGCGGACGTGCCGCACCTTCACCCTTTCCGCCTGCGGCGGACGTGCCGCACCTTCACCCTTCACCCTTCACCCTTCACCCTTCACCCTTCACCATTCACCATTCACCATTCACCATTCACCCTTCACCCTTCACCCCTCGGCTCAGCTCCAGGCGCTCGTCATCACAACGCGCGCCTTCTCGTACGTGATCGCGAAATCCGTCACCACCGTGAGGTAGGTGCGATCCCACTGCTGGCTGATCAGCTTGTCCGACTCCACCAGCAGCTCCTGCTCGGTCAACTTCTGCACCGCAAACCCCGCGTCAAGCAGCGTAAGCGTGTCCTCCGGCTGATCCGCCATCGGAACAAGTTGCACCCCCAGCGGCGTCGGCAGTTTGCCCGTCTTCGCGAAGTCAAACAGGTTGCTGTCCGAAATCTCCGGCAGATTCAGGATGGACTGCGCCGTCGCGCTGTCGGCCAGCATGTGGGTCGGCGTGAAGTAGTGCTCCTGGCTCAGCTTCATGAACGCCGTGACCAGGTCCGCATAGGTCCACGTACCTGCCGCCGCCGTGTTCAGCCCCACCGGCGCCGTCGCGCCCCCCGAGTTGTCGCCATACGCAAGCACCGAGGCCACGCGCGCGTCCAGGCTACGGCCCAGCCGCTCGCCGATCCGCCGCAGGTGCGCCCGGAGCATGTCCACGCTCATGCGGCGCACCGCCTCGTAGGACGCCAGCACCCCGCGCCCCTTCTTGTCGAGGCGCACGATACGATCGCCGTAGTTGATCTCCGACTCCGGAATCGCCGCGCCCTCGGCGACGCTCCGCAGCTCCTCGTCCTCCTCGTTCTCGAGCACGTAAGGCACGTCGTAGGCCGTCCCCTCCACCCGCTCGTCGTGCATGATCAGCTCGGGGTACACCGGCTTCCGCTGCATCCCCGAGACGACCGCCTCCCGGACAATATCCGGAAACAGCCACTTCGCGTTCGGATCCGACTGAAAAAACCGGTCCACCGTGATCCGGTTCACGTCGATCCCGAACTCCTGCGCGCAGTAATCCTGCATGGTCGTGTCCAGCGCACGGAAATAGTGCTGGTGCGTCAGCCCCAGATTGTTCAACGTCTCATACAGCCCCTGGCCCCGCGTCTCCCGCAAGGCCTCCGGATCCTGCGCCAGAAACCGGACCTGCTCCTTCATCTGCGTGTCCTGATACGCCATCGTTGTGTCCTTATAGTCGGTCAAGCCGCGCCGGTATGGCCGCGGCACGATATTCCCCTGTAACTTCGAAACGGATTTGGATCGGGCGGATCGAATCTGGATCAGACTTCACGCGCCACCCCCGCACAAGAGGTGAGGATCCCCGCGGATTCTACCCCCACGGGCATGGCGGCGCGCCGGGGGCGGCCCGCCCCATATAGCCTTCCGCCCCCGGACGCGCGCGCCCGCTCCCTACAACAGCACGTGAACCGCCGACGCCGCCGCGTCCACCTTCACGTTGACCCCCCGGCCATTGCCCGACGCCGGCGCCTTCACCGCGCCATCCGTCGCCGACGCCACGATCCCCTGCGCGCCATCCACCGACGGCGCCGTCCCCGTGTACGTGAAGACGCCGATGCCCCGGACCTTCACCGGGATCGCCGCGTCATTCGCGTCCGCCGCCGCAAGCGCCTGGCCAAACACCGCATCCTCCGCATCCGTCGCGTTCGTTACCGTGTACGCGCCCGTCAGTTTCACCGCGTCCCCCTTCGCAATCGCAACCGCGCCCTCCGCCGGCGTGCGGCACGTGATAATCAACTCCGTCACCGCACCGCCAATATCCCCAAAAGCCATCGCTATACCCTCCTGTTACATACGCCCCGAAGCCCCACGCCCCAAAGCAATCTCCTCAACCACCCTTCACCCTTCACCCTTCACCCTTCACCCTTCACCCTTCACCCTTCACTCTTCACTCTTCACTCTTCACTCTTCACTCTTCACCCTTCACCCTTCAAAATCCCCATCGCACGCCCCACATCGCCCCGCGCCTCCCAATCGCCCAGCGGCGCCGGAATCGACACCGCACGCGGCGGATACTTCCGGTCAAAACGCACCTCCAGCGTATGCAGGTACTGCTGGATCACCCCGAGCGGCTCCCCGGCAAGCGTACGGCGCCACAGCGCGGCGTCAAACGCGTCCCCGTCCAGTTCACGGCCCAGGCCACAGAATCGCGCGATGGCCCGCGCCCGCGCCGTCGCGCCGTCCCGCGCGAGCGCCGGAATTTCCCCCAGCGAGGCCCCCAGCGCCTCCGCCGCAGCCCGAATGCCCGCGATCACCCCCGCGGACAGACCCCCGACCGGCTCCACCCGCACCCGCACGGTCTCGCGCGCTCCGCAAAGGACCAGCACCCCGGTGGACGGATCCCCGCGCTCCCAGAAATACGTTCCCCCGTCCTCCCGGACCGCCTCGCCATCCTGGTCCAGCCAGTGCAGCGGGTGCGGCGCCTTCGCCGTGGCCCACGACTCCGGACCCAGCGTCGCGCCCTCGATGCGATACCCCATCAGGTAGCCGTCCTGCTCGAGCCGCAGATCAAGATGGGCCCCATCGCCGTCCCGGTGCCGGTGGAGGACAAAGCGCCGCCCGTCCCCATCAAAGCGCAGCGGGTTGTCCGCCAGCGTTTCCGCCGTCAATCGATACAGCATTCCGCTTCCTTTCCCTCGTTACTGCGCCATAAGCTGCTGGGCGAGCGTGATCGACACCGCGATCAGGTTCGCCACCAGCAGCATCACCCCGCGCGCCAGCGTACCTTCAAGCCGCGCCACGCGCTCGCGCACATCGCGCAGATCCTCCCGAACGTTCGACATGTGCAATGCGTGCACGGGCTCGTACGGGCACCCGCAAATCGACTTTTCCATGAAACACTCCCCTTGCGCCGCGCCGGATCCGGCCGGCCGGTGGCGGCCAATACCCTACTCCCGCGCCCAGAGGCCGGCCCCGCCCTTCTCAAACGCCGCCCCCGCACCTTCGAAACCGCGTGATCGCGCCAGACCGGCGCCGTCCCCGCGCACGAACCCCGTCCCCTGGGAACCCGCCGAAACCACCGACCCCTCCGCCACTTCAATCACGCCCCGCATGATGAAATGGCAAGTCTCCCCGCCATACGCTCGCCCGGGAACGTGCTCGCACGTGCGCAGGTCCTTCCCGCACACCGAACACGCCGGCAGCCGGAACGAGAACCCGATCGACGTCTCCCGGTAGACCCCGCCCTCGATGTTCAGAATAAAGTCCGCGTTCTCCGCCGTGCGCAGCACGTACACCTCCGGCCGCACCGACACCACGTCGCCTTCGCGGTGCAGCGAGGAACGAAAGAAGCGACCGCGCGGAAGGCTGCCGCGAAGGTCGTGCCGCTCCATCAGCGGACGCCCCGGAACCAGCTCGTTGATCCGCGCGAGTTCCTCCTCCGGAAAACGGCTGAAATGCCGGTCCACCTGGTTATTGCAGAGATCCAGCGTAAACACCGCGTACTCCGACGGATCCAGCTCCCGCAACGCGTAGCGGTTCACCGCGTCCGCGCGATCCGCCGCCACATCCTCCCCCAACGCCGACCGCATCGCCACCAGACGCCCCGCCTGCCGAAACACAAAAGGTTCCAATTCCAAACCAGCCTCCTTTCCAAGCCGCAACCGCCCCAATCCGATCAGGAACCAGCCCCCCACGAACCACGCCCCCAACAAACCAGATCCCAACCGTTCGCCGCTCCTTAAATACCCATAACTACTGTGGCGCACAATGTCAACTGTCAACTGTCAACTGTCAACTGTCAACTGTCAACTGTCAACTGTCAACTGTCAACTACCCAACGCCGCCTTCACCCCCGCATCGTCGATCACCCCCGCCTCACGTAGCCGGAGCACGTTCCCGATCTCCTTCTCCCGCGCCTGCGCTTCCCGGTACACATCCACGGTGCGGTTGCCCCGCATCCGGACCTTCGCCTCGGCCTCGCCCCACATCAGCGCCAGCTCGAAGTTATACACACGCTCCAGCAGGCAGCGCACGCTCCGGTTCACGCCCTCAACCTGGCGGTTGATGATTTCGAACTGCGCCGTGCCGTAGGTCTCCGTCGTGCCGTAGTTGCGCCCCAGCAGGATCGGCATCAGGTGCATCCCCGTGATGACCTGCTCCTCGACCGCCTTGTGGTTGTCGTAGAACACCTGCGCCTGCTGGTCGCCCCGGAGCAGCGCGATCTTCACGTTGTCATACGTCACCACGTTCTGGTCCGCCTCCAGCCCGGCCAGCTGGTCGCGCAGCGCCGACAGGTTGGCGTGCATGCGCTCCTGGTAGGCGTCCGCGTTTTCGCCCCGGGCCCTCTCTTCCCCCGCATACTGCACGTGGAGCTTGCTCCATCCCGCGTTGTGCGTCGCCTTCGCCATATCCTCAAGCAGCCGCTGCTGGATCTTCACGACAAACGGGATCGATCGCAGCATCGACCGCCCATACGGATTCGTGCCCTCCCGGTCCATCCCCACGTACACAAACCGCTCCATCGGAAGTGGGATCGCCTCGCCGCCCAACACCTGGTATGCCTGGAGCGCCCCGCCCTCCCGCTTGAATCGCACGGTCCACACGTCCACCGGCACGACATCCCAGATCGATTCCCGGTTCTGCGACAGCACGATCTCCACCGCCGCCGCGCCATACGTGAACAGCGAGGTGTAGAAGATATCCAGCAGCCCGTCCATCCCCCTATCCCCGGAATTCACCCGCCGGTTCAGCGCCGCGATCAGCCGCTCGGCCCGCGCCCGCGCAACCTCGGAGCTCGTCTCCTTGAATTCGACGTCGTAGCCCGTGTCGCACAGGCGCTTCCACGTCCACACCGCGTCGGAAATATCCGGGATTGCGTCGCGGAGGAAACGGTACACGCGGAGCATCTCGAAGGGCGTCTCGTTGGGCAGCCCCACAAAGTCCCCGAGAATGCCGGCCCCGCCGCCGAGATCCGCCGTCCGGCTCGCCGTCTTAAAGGTCCCCGCCGGCGGCTTCGGAGCCGGACGCACACCCCGCCTGCCTTTCTTGCCGAACCAATCCGTCCATCGCGCCATCCCTGCCCTCTCCGTGTGTCGTATTCCCCGGTGCGGCCCACATGTGCCGCTGTCTATAGGGATACGGTCTTTCCCGCGATTCCGGGTAAAGCACGGATTTACAGGTATTTACATCCAGCCAGCCGGGGCGCGCGAATCGTGAACAGCCACAAACGGGATCAGGGCGCTTCGGCGGGGGGAGGAGTTGGTGAAGCGGGGGAGGGTTGCTGAAGCCGGATAGAGACCGGGCCCACGTCCAGGAGAATGACCGCCCCCCGGGGAATGACCGCCGGTGGAACGATACGCGTGCGGCCCCAGGGCGCCGTGTCCCCGGTTTCCGGCGGAACCGACATCGCCACCAGGTAGTCCAGTGGGTCATCGTTGAAAAGCGCCAGCTGGGCGCGAACATCCCAGTCGATCCCATAGCGCGTCACGATGCCGGTGCTCCAGCGGCTCGCGCGAAGGGCGCGCCGCGCACGGTGCGCGGGGCCTATCCAGCGGCTCGAACGCGCCTGCTGCGCGGCGAACCCCGGCCCCAGCACGAGATAGCCATCCTCCCCGAACGTGACGCCATACACCGGCGCGCCCAGCGATTCCGGCCAGGATCCCGATCGCAGATCCGAAATGTCCGGGCAGAGATACACCGGGATCGATGCGCCTTCCAGCGCCGGCCGGATCGCGGCGTAGTCCACCGGCGCGCCCTCGCGGGAAAAAGGCCCGACAGCGAACACGAGGGAAGCCGCCGATATTCGGGCCGCTACCCCCTCCGCGATCGATGCGCCTTCGGGGCCAGGTTCCAGGAGCGCGGTACCCCGCACAATCGCCAGGGTGTACGACACCGGAGCCTCGGGCAAAACGTAAACCACGTTGCGGTGAAGTTCCGCACCGGACGCTGAATCGACAAGCACATCATACGCGCCCGGCGGGAGCGATTCCGGCAGCGTGGCCCGGCCCTCCAGGCCCGCGGGTGACGGATCAAGCGCGAGCGCCAGCGAATACGGCTCCCCGCCGCGCGACAGGCCGATCGCGCCTTCCTCGCGAAGCGCAATGTGGATCGTGCCGCCGGGCGACGCAACCGCGGGACGCCCCGCCACCGGCCAGAGCAGCACGCTGGAGGCGGCGGCTGTCCCGGCGACCGCCAACAGGATCGTGCCGATCACCGCGCCCCATACCCCTCTTCCCGCTAACGAGTTCTGGGCCGCCACGCGGGCGCCTCCTTTCCGCCGCCGGCGGCCGTCAGCGCGCGGCGGTCTGCATCTTCGATTTCGGCGGCGTGCAGTTCGGCCGCGCCCGATTCATCCGAAACATAGACCAGATATCGGCCATCCGGGGACCAGGCCGGTGACCAGCAAGCGAATTCCCGACCGCCCGCCACGTGGCGAACGTAGGCGGTGTCCGTGAACACCGTGTAGACGCCCCGGTTTCCGCCCCGAAACGATTCAAAGGCAAGCAGCTTCCCCTCGGGCGACCAGACCGGATTCCAATCGGCCGCGCGATGATTGGTGACATTCACAATGCCGCGCCGCCCCATCACAAAGACCTCACGGTCGCCCCCTTCGTCCGATTCAAACGCAAAGCTTTCCGTGTCGCCCGGGTCCTCAAAACGGTAGGCCCCAAAGCCGCCGCCCGGTGTCGCCACGATTTCCGCGTCCGTCCAATCCGGGGTCACCCCCCAGACCGCGGCGCCGATCTCCGCCCGCGCGGGGTCCGCCAGCGGCATAATCGGAAGCACCTCACTGTGCGTAACGAGCACGATCCGCGTGCCAAGCCAGGGCCCGCGCCCCGGCATGCCCGGCAGGGCCTGAACCGCGATCAGGGCTTCGGGCAGCGTCTGCGCGCCGAGCTCCTCCCGCGTCATACGGGCTTCGGTCAGAAGCCGCCCCATATTCACACCCGGCGCATCGAGAACCTGGTCCGGAACGAGGTGCAGTAAAAGCTTCGTATGGGGAAGCCAGCGCGGCGCCAGCAAGCCCGGCTGCGATCCGCCCCATATAGTCTCCGCGCCGCTCTCCAGGTCCGCCACCACCAGTGTGCTTGCCGCGCCACGAGCAGCCGCGCGGCAGAACACAATTCGCCGGCCATCCGTGGACCAGGCCGGCGCCGTGTCCCAGACCCCATCGCCGCCATGAAGCCGCCCGCCACGGCCATCGTGGCGAACCAGCCACGTGCCGCGCCCTCCGTCCCGGCCCGCGGTTTCAAACAGCAGCCACGCGCCATCGGGCGACCAACGCGGCGCGCCATCCTCCCGCCCCGGACCCACCTGCAGCGTCTCTCCGCGTTCCAGGTCCAGCACGAAAACCGCGCCGCCATCGCCCGCACCCGTGTCCACGTAGGCGATCTGGCCCGCCACGGATAACAGTCCGCTCATCGCGGCTATAAGGCACAGAAATCCCATGCGCTTTCTCGTTCTTCCTTCCGCGGGAGCCCGGCGCCCGCGGGCCCGCCGTCTAAAAACAACCGCCGCGTGAACGGGGCCACACGGCGGCTGTAACGTTTATAGTGTACGGGCTGGCGGTCTAGCGGTGCAACGCGCGGTTAACCACCAGCTGGATATCCGACGAATTCACCTGGCCGTCCCGGTTCGCGTCGGGATTGATATCGGCCGTCTTCGCCTGCAACTGCAACACGGCGTTCACCACGATCTGCACATCAAGCGCGTTGATCTTGCCATCGTTGTTGACGTCCGTTACCTGAATCCCCGCGCCTTCGCCCAGGTAGGTGTAGGCGTTCTGGAGAATTCCCGCGCCATTGACCGTGGTCACCACGACATTCACCAAACCCGGCGCGTGCATGGGCGTGCGCACTTCCAGTTCGCCGGCGCTGATCGACCGGATGCTGGTGGCCTTCACGCCGCCAAACGTCACCGAAATCGGCGCGGAGAGCCGCGATCCCGTAATGCGCACCAGATCGCCGCCCAACACGCCGCCCAGGGCCGGCGTAACAGCGACGATCTCCGGAATGCCGTTAACCGTGACCCGCGGCGAGAACGCAATCGGGCCCGATATCCCGCCCACCGAAACCGGCACCACGCCGAAGTACCAGATGTCGCCGCTGCGCGTCGCCTGCGGAGATACCTGGAAGCGGTTGGTCAGGCTGGTCACAATCTGGTTGTTGCGGTACCAGTACAGGATTGAATTCCCCTCGTCAAAGAAGGACAGTCCGGACCCCGTGTCATCCGGATGCAAATAGGTGTACTGCGCGCGCAGCGAACTCTCATCGCGCACCGCACGATCCTGGCGCGGATCTTCGCCCAGCTCGCCGGCCGAAAGCGCCAGGTCAACCGCCTGTGGCAGCACCAGCGTGAAGCCGACCTGCACCAGAACATCCTGGTACGCCACCTGGCCCTCGGACTGCGCCGTCACGCGAACGCGATACGTCCCGGTGTCGCCCGCGCCCGTCGCCCAGAAGAACGTCCCCGTGCCGTCGCGGTTATCCGCAAAGGGCACGCCGCCTGGCCCGTCCCATGTCGCCGAGAGCAGCGCGGGAGCCGCCGCGCCCGCCGGCCCCGCCGACTCCACCGTGAAGCGGGCCGTCTCGCCCGAAGCAACGACCGGTGGCGTTACCGGGTTGATCCGCAACAGCGAATTGGTGGGCGGAAGCTCCGAAAGGTCGGAAAGGCCGCCCGCGCTCACCACGCCCGGGAAAAGCGTCGCCGGATCCACCGGAACACCCCGCCCATCCGAAAGCCCGATGACCGCGCTCGTCGCGACAGCGTCAAGATACGTGATCCGGATCTGGCCGCCATACCAGATTTCCACCTGCACCGTGCTGGTGGAGCCCACCGTGGACGGAGACAGCGCGTTGAACTGCGGCACGTTCTCATGGGTGACGACCAGCCGGTCGTCCAGCGCCCGGAACCACATCGCGCCGCCGGCGCTCGCCGCCAGGCGATCCCCCAGAATCCCCGATCCCGCAAACAGGTACGAAATGCGCGGTATCGCGAAATGCGACTCCAGGCTCGGATAGTTCAACACGTCGTCCACGGGTATGGGCTGGAACGCGATGTACCCGTTCGACGCCACAAACAGTTGAGAGAACGCCTCGCCAAAGAACGACACCCGGCGGTTCCCCAGCGAGATCACGATTCCGGAATCCTGCGGCGTCGATATGTCGATCGCGCGGCCGTTCGCGTCTTCGCGCGCCACCGGGAGCGCGAAGGCGTCGGGGATGAACGTCGCTTCATAGTTGTTGAAGCTGCCCACGCCATCCGAGGGGCGCCCGACCGGCGTGAATACCAGCTGGCTGAACGCGAGATCGACGGCATTGCGGCCCGTCCGGTTATTCGCGCCAAACACCTCCGTCAGCGCCTCGCTCGCCGTTTCGCCCGCCGTGGCAAGCGCCGAGGCCACCTGCGGCAGGCCCGTCGTCAGGTCCGCGATCACGCTGTAGAAGTACGTCTCCCCGGCAACCACGTCCCGGTCCAGATACTGCTCAAGCGTGCCCCGCGCCAACACTTCGCCCTCGTCCAGGCTCTGCGGGAAGCGCGTCGGGCTCCGAAGAAGCACCACTTCCGTGTACAGCGAGGATTCGGGATTGGTCCAGCTCAACGCCACCACCGGATTGGCGGAGAAGTCCTCCGTCGCCGTGGCCCGAAAATCGCGCAGGCCGGTCTCAAAAATGAAGGCCGGAACAATCTCCACCGCGCGCCCCGCGTTCACGATGTTCAGGCGCGTGTCGAAGTCCAGCCCCAGCGTCACCGCTGAAGCGCCGAGCGCCAGGAACAGATCGTTGTAGTCCGCGCCCGGCGTCAGGAGAAACTGCGTGCCGAAGAAAAGATCGGCCGCCACCTCGTAACCGAGGCCCTCAATCGTGTAACCGTTGAACGTGTCGCCATCCGTCAGCAAATACGCCAGCTTGTTGCCGATGCCGCTGTTGATGTGCACGCCCCCGTTGTCTATAAACGAATTCGTGTTGAACAGCAGCGGGCTCCCCAGGCGGTCCGGGTGGCCGAATTCCGTCGGGTCCTTCATGCTGCGGATGCCCGGCGCCGACGCCCCAAGCCCGATGCGCGCGAGAATCGCCGGCGAAAGCTCTTCGCCAATATACCAGCGCGTGGACTCGTTGTCGTTCTCGCTACCGTTCGTCTGGTCCACCCACTCGCCCCACATGTCGGAAAATGACTCGTTGATCGCCCCCGAGAAACCGAAGTAAATCAGGTCGGAGGTTGACTGCGTAACGCCGTGCGTCAGCTCGTGCGCCACGATGTCATCGGTCACCCAGCCGGAGCCGTAGGACATCTCGTTGATCTCGCCGACGCCCTCGCCCGTCTGCCCCGGTTCGAAGGAACAGCCCCAGCACGCATTGTCGAACGGCAGGTTTACCGTCGCGATCAGCGGGCTGCCCGCGCCATCGAAGCTGTCCCAGTCGTGCTGGTTGAGAAAGAAATTATAGGTATCGCCCAGAAATTCGTACGCCGCGTCGACATCCGCGACGCCAGTCGCGCCGCCGCCCTCCACGCGCGCCGGTGTGGCCGGTTTCGTGAACAGGCCATCCGCGTTGAATATCTGCCGGTCAAGCGCGTGTTCCAGCCGCGAATAGTAAAACGCCACCTCGCCGCTGTGCGCGTCAACAAGCACCTCGTAGTCCGCCGCCTCCGCGCCGCGCGCCACCAACCGCAACCGCCACACAAGCTGCGTCTGGCCTTGAAGGCCAACCACCCCCGGCCGGTACACCATCAACTCCGCGCTGCCGATCTGCTGGAAGTCGCGGGCGGAATGAGCCCCGGAAGACAGGGCGAAAAAGCGTGCCGCGCCCTCCGCGGCCTGCCGGCCCGTCAGCGCCGGCGTCAGCGATATGTTGCCGGCGTCCAGCACGCGCGTGTCGCGCATTACGTCGCTCATTACCGAGCGAATCCCGAGATCGGAACCCACCTGGACCACTACCGTCGCACCATAAACCGGCACCGAACCGTACTGCTGTTGCAGGCGCACAAAGCTCGATCCCCGGTGCTCCAGCACCGTGCCAACCGAAAGCGCCGTCGAAGAACTCAACAGGCCAAACGCCGCGCCGTGATCCTCGATAAACACCTCCGCAACCGCGCCCGGGCCGCCCGACTTCGCGCCGTCGTCACGCGCCACAAAGCGCCCTCCGGGAGGCGCGCCCAGGAAGCGGATAAACCCTTCCTCCGTCTGGTGGATAACCGGAGGCTCCGTCGCGCCCGGCGCTTCCAGCACCTGCAGCACGGCGCCCAACGCGCCCTCCTCCACCTCAAACGACTGGGCGTATGCGGGCCCCGCCGACACAAGCACAATCAACCCGAAGGCAATGCAACCGGCAACAACGGCGTGAAGCGCGCGCCAGCCCGGCACCAGGCCCGATCCCGTTATTGCTCCAGCCCGACATCCTCGCATAGCTACAATCTCCTTTGAAAAGCTTCCAATTCGCAGGGGCGGCCCTGTTTGCCTGGTGCACCCGGCTGCTGGTTGCATCCGGGAGCCGATCGCCACCTCGTGACATGCACCGGCTCGCCTGACCTGGCCAGAAGCTATGGCTCCCCACTGTATCTTAGTTGCGGCGCTTACATTCCCAATCGCGCTGACAAGAATTACCGGCCATTGCGGATTCCCGCCATCGTACTATTTTTTATCTTAACCCTTCTACACCAATACGATACGATAAGTCAAGGAAAACCTGCGACACGCGAAGCGCATACTGCGAATAATGCACTTTCTGTCCCGCCCGCTCCACAAGGCGTCCCAACCGCCACTATACGGCCTGGACCAGGCCCCTTGTCAATGCCGCGAACCAGGCGGCCCAATCAACAACCGCACCGGGGCGCGGCGCCGGCCCCGGCCCTCACCGCCGCGCGCCAAAATGCCGCTCCGTCTCCCGAAGCAAGTCGAGCATGAGACGAGAATTCGCCTCATGCGACACCTGCTGGTAGGCCCGAACAAGATTGCCAAGCACCCGGCTCACAATCTGTTCCACCGAGGCCGCCTCGTCCAGAACGGCTTCCGCCGCCTCCCGGGAAGGGCCCTGCATTTTCAGAAACGACTCCCGATCCAGCATCCGGCCCCCATTAAAGCAATCCACCAGCACGATCTTCCTGCGAAGCACAATGCGCGCGAAGAAATGATGCGGCCAGTTGCAGCCGCCGATATTCAGCCCCAGCCGCCGCCCCACAAGCATATACACGCACGCCAGGCTGATGGGAAGGCCGCGCCGCGATTCAATCACGTACACCAGGTTGCTGTTCTGCGGATGGTAATAATTGGACCGGTCCCCCTCCAGGCCCTTCTCCTTGAAAAGGAACCGCGCCAGCGTCTCCTCGTCCACCGTGCCCCCCCGGCGCCGGAACTCGGCCTCCAATCCGTCCAGGAGCCCCCCCAGCGACTGCGCGTGGCCCGGCCCGTTCTGAAAATCCGCGATCAGGGTGAACGCCGCCTCCAGGCGTTCCAGGGGCGCCATCGCTATTGATCCCAGCCAGGCCTCCCACGACGTGCGCAACAAGCGCCGCGCCTCTTCCCCCACCAGCTGCTGGATCCGCGCCAGCGCGGCGTCGTCCAACGCCGGGGTTACCCCGGCAAGGCGCGCGTGCAATCCGGCCCCAAACCCCAGGAATTCACGGCCCAGCGCCTCCTGGACGACCGGCGAGTCATCATCCAGCAGCCGGATTAAGAAGCCTATTTTGTCATCCTCGGACATGTTCCGCGTTCCCGGCAGGTTAGTCCCAGATCAAGCGGGAGTCACTCATATTGTACACGCGTTGCGACCTCGAATCCCAAGGCGTCAGGAAATATATCCAAGCCGGGAAAGCGTGCGCTCTACCCCGCCGAGGTATCCCGCGCCAAAAAGCCGCGTGTGCACCAGCAGGGGGTACAGGTTGTAGATGTCGCGCCGCACCTCGAAGAAACCGGCCTGGATTCCTCGCAACCCGTCGTACGCCTCGAAAAAAGCGCTTCCAAACGTGTTGAACAGCGTGATGAACGCAAGTTCGATCTCGGGGTGCCCGTAATACACCGCGGGATCCAGGAACCCCGTGATCCGCCCGTCCGACGCAAGCACATTCGTCGTCCAAACATCCCCGTGCAGCAGCGCGGGATACTCGGGTTCCTCCAGGTACCGATCCAGATCGGCCGCGAACCGCTGAATACAACCCAACGTCCGCGCCGGCATGATTCCAGCCGAATGCGCCTCCCGCGCCATATACAGAAGCCGGTGCTCCCGGAAAAAAGCGATCCACGAACCCGTTTCCGGATTCGGCTGGCGTAAACCGCCGATCAGCGTCGCCCGTTCCAATCCATGGCGCGCCCCCCTAATCCCGTGCAACCCGGAAAGCAGCTCCGCCGCATGAACCTCGCTGCGCGCATTGAACTGGCTGTCGCCCGGCACAAACTCCATCACAAGCAGCCCGGGAGAACCATGGAGAACCGCCGGCACGGGCAGTTCACTGTGCTCCCGCAGGTACCGGAGCATGTACGCCTCAACATCGAGCCGGGGCGACGTCCCCCCGTCCACCTTGGCGACCGCCGCGCCGCCGCCCTCAAGCGAAACCGCATACACCTCGCCAATGCACCCGCCGCCCAGGGGCCGGGCGGAAGCCACCGGCCGCCCCAGCGCGCCGCCAATGGCCGATCGGACCCGATCATCCATGCCCCGGCCTCATCCCGCGGCCCGCTCGCGCTCGATCGTCTCAAGCAGGCGGGCCGCGCTTGTCGCAACGATGCTGAACACCGTCGCGAACCCGTCGCCTTGCCCGTAATACGGATCCGGAACCTCCTGAACACCCAGTTCCGGCGCAAACGCCGTCAGCCGGTGCAACCGGTCCCGGAGATGCTCGGGACAGCGCTTCCGGAGCTCGCGCAGGTTCGCGTGATCCATCGCGACGATGTAGTCGAAACGCTCAAAATCCTCCGCCGTCACCGCGCGGGAACGCTGCCCGCTCATGTCGATTCCGTGACGCCGGGCCTCCTCCTGGCTCCTCGGATCCGGCGGCTCCCCCGCGTGCCAGCCGCTCGTGCCCGCCGAATCAATCTCATAGTTCGCCGCAAGCCCGCGATCCGCCACGAGCTTCCGGAACACCCCCTCCGCCGTGGGCGATCGGCAGATATTCCCCAGACACACAAAAAGAACGCGTCTCATAGCCAAAGAAAAACTCCTGTTCGGGCGCGCCCCCGGCGCCGCGCCGGAAGCCACAGCCGGCTATTGTACCGGCCCCCCGGGCCGCGCGTCGAACCCGCCGCGCCGCCTTGCGGATCGGCGCCCGCCGGTGCTACCGTAGGGGCCGTCCGCCGAGGGACGATCCAATGAAATCCCCAAAACGCCCCGAAACCACCGCGGGCGCCTTCCAATTGCTGGGACAGCTCGGCCTGACCATGGTGGCCTGCTGTCTGGGCGGCCTCTGGGCGGGCCACAAACTCGACCGCTGGCTCGCCGCGGGCGGCCTGCTTACCGCCCTGGGGGTGATCGGGGGCGTCGCGGCGGGCGCGCTCGCCACCGGCCTCCTTCTCTACCGGAACATACCACCGTGGAAACCTTAGTTCGATTCCGACAGGCCACCGTCAAATACACACTCCTTCTCACGGTCATCGGCGCCGCCGCACTCTGGCCTCTGAATATTCCCGCCGCCAAAGGCCTCCTCATGGGAGGGATCGCCGGCGTGCTCGGATTCTGGATCAACGCGTTCGCCGTCCAGAAACTTGCATCCTCGGACCCCGATAAGATAACCTTCACCGCAGTCAAGTGGACATTCGTCCGCCTGTTCTTCTATGCGCTGGCGATCTACCGGTCCTATACCCTGGACACGGAACGCTACTACGGCATGATCGCGGCCGTGCTGGGTGTTTTCTTGGTCAAGTTCGTCATGATCACGGTTGCATTCGCGAACCTCGACAAGAACCGACGGAGAGACTGATCGCCATGGAATCCATCGGAGAACGGTTGATCTGGAATTTTATCCCCTTCACCGATATCCCCATTCCCCTCGGCGGAATCAATGTCCTCACCGTCATCAATACCGCCGTCGTCATGGCCCTTATTTTCGGCCTCTCCTGGCTCGCCATCCGCCGCCGGGAACTCGTGCCCGGCCAGGCCCAGATGAGCCTCGAACTCTTCACCGGCATCTTTGACGGCCTCGTCACCAGTTCCCTCGAACTCGAAACCCGCGAGAAGAACCGGCGTTTCTTCCCCCTCATTGGCGCCCTCTTCCTATTCCTCATTCTCAGCAACTTCATCGGCTTCGTCCCCACCCACTATTTCGAAGAGCCGACCGCCGACATCAATTGCACCCTCGGCCTCGGAATCCTCGGCATGGTCATCGCCACCTGGTGCGCCATCCGGACCAAGGGCGCCTACGGCTACTTCGAGGAGTTGCTCGGGCCTATGTGGCATCAGCCCGATGCCGCGCCCGGCGCGAAAATCGCCGGAAAGCTCTCCGCCCTCTTCTTCCTCCCGCTCAATATCATCGGCGAACTCGCCAAGGTCGTCTCGATATCGTTCCGTTTGTTCGGCAACATTATCGGCGGCAGCATTATCATCATCGTCGTTTCCAATCTCGTCTACAATTTCAGCATCCTCGCCATCGGGCTGGACCTCTTCTTCATTTTCTTCGTGGGCGCGGTGCAGGCCTTTGTGTTCACCATGCTCACCCTGACGTATATCGCAGTCGCCATCAAATAAAACGGTGGCCGCGCCCCGCCGCCAAACCAGATCGCGCCTGCGTCCAGGCAAGGGTTACCAGTGGAACTTGAACCGCATACATGGATGTTGCTCGGCAACTACGCCGGAGCCGGGCTCGCCCTCGGACTCGGGGGAGTCGGAGCCGCCATAGGCATGGGCAACGCCGCCGCGCAGGCCAATTTCGCCATGATGCGCCAGCCCCGTGTGCAGGGCGAAATGCTCCGCACCATGCTCATCGGCCAGGCCGTCGGCGGCAGCCCCTCCATCTTCGCCCTCGTCGTCGGCATGCTTATCCTCTTCGTGCCGCCCGCCGCGCCTGAAGTCGTCGGCGGCAACTACTTCGCCGCCATGATCGGCGCCGGCCTCGCCGTAGGTCTCGGGGCCTTCGGCAGCGGCCTCGGATGTGGATGGCCCGCCGCCAGCGCCTGCGACGGCGTCGCGCGCAATCCCCGCCGCGCAAGCAACGCCACCCAATCCATGATCATCGGCCAGGCCGTCGCGCAATCCCCCAGCATCTTCGCGCTCGTCGTCGCCCTGATACTCGTCCTCGCCGCCCGCGAAGGCACCGATCTCCCCACCATGGGCATATGCATCGGGGCCGGGCTCGCCATGGGAGCCAGCGCGCTCGGATCGGGCATCGGCTCGGGACGCGCCGCCGGCGGCGCCGTCGACGGCATCGGCCGCTGGCCCCTCGCCTACGGGGTAACCCTGCGCACCATGCTCATCGGCCAGGCCGTCTGCGAAACCCCCGCGATTTTCGGCATGCTCGTCGCATTCATCATGCTCTTCGCCATGGGCGACCTCGACCCGGGCCTTATCGGCTTCGCCAAGACCTTCGGCGCCGCCGTAGCCGTCGGATTCGGCGGCATCGGCCCGGGCATCGGCTCGGGCCTCACCGCCGCCAGCGGATGCGCCGCCACCGCCGCCAGGCCCTCCAAGGACACCCTGATCCTGCGCACCATGCTCATCGGCCAGGCCGTTTCACAATCCACCGCCATCTACGCGCTTATTATCGCGCTGGCGCTCCTCTACGTTGTTGCTTGATCCCGCGTATCGCGGGTTGGACTTTGTAAGAAAACACGGCCCCCCGGGCCCTGATAAAGGAACATGACCATGATCGACCCGACCACCATCGTGACGATTCTGAACACCGTCGCGGCACAGGCCCCCCAGGCCGCCACCGGCATCGACGGCGCCGACATCATGAAAGCCGGCGCGCTTATCGGAGCCGGCATCTGCATGGGCTTCGGAGCCATCGGGCCCGGCATCGGCGAAGGTTTCGCCGCCGGCAAGGCCTGCGAAGCCATCGGGCGCTCCCCCCAGGACGCCGGCCTCCTCACCCGAACCATGCTCATCGGCCAGGCCGTTTCCGAATCCACCGGCATCTACTCGCTCGTTATCGCCCTGCTCATGCTCTTCGTGATTACCTGATCCGGGATTTCGCAGCACCATGGTTACCATCAACCTCACCCTCTTCGTACTCCTGGCCATGTTTCTGGCCTTCCTGTGGGCAATGCACCGGTTCATCTTTCGGCCCGTGCTTGCCCTCATGGACCAGCGAGAGCAGAAGATGGCCGAGGACCGGGCCGTGGCGCGCGAAGCAAGCGCCGACGCCGAACGGATCGAGGACGAGTACAAGCGCCGGCTCGCGGCAATACACCGGGAGGCCAATGTGCATATCACCCGCGCCCGGCGCGCCGCCCAGGAGCAACACCAGGCCCAGGTCGACGCCTTCAAGAAACGCGCGGACGAGGATCTGCAGGCGCTGCGCAAGGAAATCCGAAGCGACGTAAACAGCCAGCGCGATCAGTTCGGCCCCCTGGCCCACGAAATCGCAAACGCCATGGCCAAGAAACTGGAACTGGAGTAGCCCGTGAGCCCCGATACCAAGAAATTCCTGCTCCGCCTGGGCCTCTGCGCCATAGCCGGCTGGATTGCGGGCAATTGGCTCCTCGGCCCGCCGGGGCTCTCCGACGCCTACATGGAGGCGAACCGGCACGAGCACGAGCACTACATCGAGATCATAAAGAGCCACGAGTACAAGCTCTACGCGCAGCGCCCCCACCTGGCCGACCTCGCCGCGGACCCCCATCTCGCCGATCGCGTGGCCTTTGTCGAGGCCTACACCGCCTCGGAAGACTTCCAGGCCGAACAACACCGGAGAGAGCTGTACAGCCTGTTCTTCGAGTTCTTCAATTCCGGCCTCGTCATCGTTCTCGCCGTGCGCCTCGGCCGCGCGCCGCTCCGCGCTTTCCTGGACGAACAAATCGAAGGAATTCGCGAGAAGCTGAGCCAGTCGGCCCGATCCCGGAAGACCGCCGTCGCGCGCAAGGCCGCCGCCGAAGTCTCCATTGATCGCCTCCCCGAAACCGAAATGCGCGTGCATGGCGAAACCGAACGCCGGCTTGAAAAGGACCTGCACGAACTCGCCGAGGCAAACCACTACAGCCTCGGGCTCCAGGAGCGCGAACTCGTCGAGCGAAAAAAGGCCGCCGTGCACAATGCGGAGCTCGCGGTCAAGAGACGCCTCGTCAACGCCGCAATTGAAGAATTGACCGCCCGCGTCCAACAAGCCCGCCATGACCAGAGCGCCGACCCCCTCCTCGACGATTTCCTGGAAGAGCTGGAGGCGAAACGGTGAAAAACTATCTCATCGCAAATCGCTACGCGCGCGGGCTCGACCGCGCACTTCCCGAGGAGGCCAACCGCGACGAAGCCGCGGCCAGCCTCCGTGATCTCGGCAAGCTCTATGCCGCGCAACACGGCCTCCGCAGCGTACTGTCAAATCCCGCCATTCCGGCCGATCAGCGGGCCGCCGTCTTGGAGTCCGTCCTCGAAAGGGAAGGGGCGCCGCGGCACGTCCGCGAACTCCTTCACACCATGCTGCGCCGCGGCCGCATCTCCATACTCCCGGATGTCGCCGAGCTCTACTCGGCCATGGCGGACGCCCACCTCGGCCGGGCGGGCGCAGCCGTAACCACCGCATCGGAACTCTCCCCGGACCAGGCCGAGCAATTGCGGCTCGCCCTCGAACGCTTCACCGGGAAGAGCGTGCGCGCCGATTTCTCGGTCAACCCCAGGCTGCTCGGCGGCGTGGTTACGCGAATTGAAGGCAAAATCATCGACGGAAGCCTCCGCGCCCGGATCCGGCGTCTCAAACAATCCCTGCTGCCAGAGGAGAATCTAGGCGGATGAAAATCCACGCTACTGAAATCACGGAAATCATCAAACAACAGATCGCCGGCTTCGACTCCAAGGTGGACGTCGCCGAAGTGGGCACGGTCATCCAGGCGGGCGACGGTATCGCCCGTATCTTCGGCCTCGAAAACGTCATGGCCGGCGAAACCCTCGAATTCCCCCACGGCGTTAAGGGCATGGCCCTCAACCTCGAAGAGGACAATGTCGGCGTCGTGCTCTTCGGCGAGTACGAAAAAGTCGCCGAAGGCGACACCGTTAAGCGCACCGGAGCCATCACTTCGGTGCCCGTCGGCGACGCCCTCATCGGGCGCGTCGTTAACGCCCTGGGCGACCCCATCGACGGGCGCGGGCCCATCGAAACCACCGAATTCAATCCCGTCGAGCGCCTCGCCCCGGGCATCGTCGATCGCCAGCCCGTTTGCGAGCCCCTCCAGACCGGCATCAAGGCCGTCGACGCCATGACCCCCATCGGACGAGGCCAGCGAGAGCTGATCATCGGCGACCGCCAGACCGGTAAGACCGCCATTGCGATTGACACCATCATCAACCAGCGAAACGAGGATGTGATCTGCATCTACGTCGCCATCGGGCAGAAGCGCTCCACGGTCGCCCGCGTCGTCAGCGAGCTCACCAGCCACGGCGCGATGAACTACACCATCGTCGTGGCGGCTTCCGCTTCCGTGCCCGCGCCCCTCCAGTACATCGCGCCCTATGCCGGTTCCGCCATGGGCGAATACTTCCGCGACCGCGGCAAGCACGTCCTGATAATCTTTGACGACCTCTCGAAACACGCCGTGGCCTACCGCCAGCTCTCGCTCCTCCTGCGCCGCCCCCCGGGCCGCGAAGCCTATCCGGGCGACGTCTTCTACCTCCACTCCCGCCTGCTCGAGCGCGCAGCCAAAATGAGCGGCGAGCGCGGCGGCGGAAGCCTCACCGCCCTGCCCATTATTGAAACCCAGGCCGGCGACGTCTCCGCATACATCCCGACCAACGTCATCTCCATCACCGACGGCCAGATCTTCCTGGAAAGCGATCTCTTCTACTCCGGTGTGCGCCCCGCCATCAACGCCGGTATCTCCGTCTCCCGCGTCGGCGGCAACGCCCAGATCAAGGCCATGAAAAAAGTCTCCGGCACCCTCCGCCTCGACCTGGCGCAGTTCCGGGAACTCGAAGCCTTCGCCCAGTTCGGCAGCGACCTCGACCGCGCCACCCAGTTGCAGCTCAACCTCGGCCGGCGCCTCGTGGAAATCCTCAAGCAGCCGCAATACCGGCCCCTCGCCGTCGAAAAGCAGGTCCTCATCATCTACGCCGCCACCTCCGGCTACCTGAACAACGTACCCGTCGCCGCCGTGCACCGCTACGAGGACGAACTCTATCATTACTTCGAAACCGACGCCCGCGATCTCATGGAAGACCTCCGCGCGAACCGCGAAATCACCAAGGATCTCAAGCCAAAGCTCGACGCCGCCCTGAAGGAATTCACGCAGCAGTTCGAAGTTCGCCACCGTGGAACCGTGGAAATCAACTAGGCCATGGCAAACCTTCGCGACATAAAACGCCGCATCGGCAGCGTAAAGAGCACGCAGAAGATCACCAAAGCCATGAAAATGGTCGCGGCGTCAAAGCTGCGCCGCGCCCAGGCCGCAATCACCCAGGCCCGCCCCTACGCCGCCCGCATGCGCGCCCTCGTGGACAGCCTCACGCGCCGCTCCGAGTTTGAAGGGCATCCACTCCTCCGCGGCGGCGACCCCGACACGGTGGCGCTGATCGTCGTCACCTCCGACAAAGGGCTCTGCGGCGGATTCAATACGAATATTGTCAACCGCGCGCTTGCCGTCGCCGAGAACAAATTCAAGGGGCGCCAGGTCGAACTGATCGTGGCCGGCAGGAAGGGCCTGGAAGCGCTGAAGCGCCGCCCGGTCACCATACGCCATAATTACACCGGCATGGCCGATCAGCCCGCCACGCTGGCACAGACCATCGTCCAGGATATCTCCCGGGAATTCGCGCTCGGTAAGATCGGCGAAGTCTTCGTCGTCTACAACGAGTTCAAGTCCGCCGTCCAGCAGGCCGTGACGCTGGATCGCCTGCTTCCCTTCGAGCCCGAAGCCCCCGCGGGCGGCGGCGGCGGCGAGCAAGCGAAACCGCTCGACTACCTCTACGAGCCGTCGGACGAAGCCATCTTCGAGGCCCTGCTGGTGCAAAACCTCGAGATACAGGTACACCGCATCCTCCTGGAATCCTCCGCCAGCGAACTCGGCGCGCGCATGACCGCCATGGACGCCGCCACCCGAAACGCCGGCGAAGTTATCGGGAAACTGACCCTGCAGTACAACCGCGCGCGGCAGAACGCGATCACCACCGAGCTCATCGAAGTGATCAGCGGAGCCGAGGCGCTCTAAATAGCGGGCGAACGCCCCGCTTGGCGATCGAATAAAGAAACAGACCCGGAAACAGGCGCGCACACGAATGCGACGCCCGCGCTCCGGCACACGAAAGAGTATGTGGAGAAACAAATGAACACAGGCCGCATTTCCCAGGTCATCGGTCCCGTCGTGGACGTGCGCTTCGAACCCGGAAGCCTGCCCCCCATCTACCAGGCCCTGTCCATCGCGCGGCAGGACGGCAGCACCCTGATCTGCGAAGTCGCCCAGCACCTCGGCGAGAACACCGTCCGCGCCGTCGCCATGGACAGCACCGACGGCCTCGTCCGCGGCATGGAGGCGGCCGACACCGGATCCTTCATCACCACCCCCGTCGGCAAGGACATCCTCGGCCGCATTCTCAACGTCATCGGCGAGCCCGTCGACGCGCTCGGGCCCGTGAATGCCGAAACCCGCTGGCCCATACACCGCCCCGCCCCCAGCTTCGAGGACCTCGACACCTCCACCGAAATGTTCGAGACCGGCATCAAGGTCATCGACCTGCTCGCGCCCTACTGCAAGGGCGGGAAGACCGGCCTCTTCGGCGGCGCGGGCGTGGGCAAAACCGTGCTCATTATGGAGCTCATCAACAACGTCGCCAAACAGCACGGCGGCTACTCCGTCTTTGCCGGCGTGGGCGAGCGTACCCGCGAAGGCAACGACCTCTGGCTCGAAATGAAGGAGTCCGGCGTTATCGACAAGGCCGCCCTCATCTACGGCCAGATGACCGAGCCCCCCGGAGCCCGCGCACGCGTCGCGCTCACCGGCCTCACCGCCGCCGAGTACTTCCGCGACGAGGAAGGCCAGGACGTGCTCCTCTTCATCGACAACATCTTCCGATTCACCCAGGCCGGCTCCGAAGTGTCCGCCCTCCTCGGCCGCATGCCGAGCGCCGTGGGATACCAGCCCACACTCGCGTCCGAAATGGGCGAGCTCCAGGAACGCATCACCACCACCAAGAAGGGCTCCATCACCTCCGTCCAGGCCGTATACGTGCCCGCGGACGATCTGACCGACCCCGCGCCCGCAACCACCTTCGCGCACCTCGACGCCACCACCGTGCTCTCCCGCCAGATCGCCGAGCTCGGCATCTACCCCGCCGTGGACCCGCTCGACTCCACCAGCCGCATTCTTGACCCCCGCATCCTCGGCGATGAGCACTACCAGGTAGCCCGTGGCGTCCAGGAGCTGCTCCAGCGCTACAAGGACCTCCAGGACATCATCGCCATTCTCGGCATGGACGAACTCTCCGAGGACGACAAGAAGACCGTCGCGCGCGCGCGCCGCATTCAGCGTTTCCTGTCGCAGCCCTTCTTCGTCGCCGAACAATTCACCGGCATGGCCGGAAAATTCGTCTCCGTCGCCGATACCGTGCGCAGCGCAAAGGCCATCCTCGAAGGCGAACACGACGATCTCCCCGAAAGCGCGTTCCTCTACTGCGGCGCCATTGAGGAAGTGCTTGAAAAAGCGGGTAAACTGGACAAGAGCGCGTGACGATGGAAAACACGACCCTCAAATTCGAGCTGTGCTCGCCCGGCCGCGAACTGGTCGAATACGAGATTCGCGAGGCGGTCATTCCCGGCGAATCGGGGGTCTTCACGGTCTATCCAGGCCATACCCCAACGCTGAGCACACTCATCCCCGGTGTGCTAACTATCCGAGACGCCAGCGACGCCGAACACTTCTTCGCGGTGCACGGCGGCTTCGTCGAAGTCCGCGAGGACGCCATCCGCATCCTGGCCGACACCTTTGAGGCCCAGGAGGACATCGACAAGGAACGCGCCGAGGCCGATCTGGAGCAGGCCCGCGAGCTGCTCCGGCGCCCGGCCGACTCCATCGAGTTCGCCCGCGCCGAAGTCGCCCTGGCCCGCGCAACCGCCCGCCTCCGGGCAAGCGCGCGCCACTCGTACCACTGAACCGCCCTGCGGAAAGCGCCCGCCCGGAGAACGCCACCGTGCCCGAACGCATCGACGAGTCCTGGTACACGCGCCCCGGAGCGCTACCGGAGCGTGTATCCGCCGGCGGCGTGATCATTCGCATTGAGCGCGGAGCCCTCCTCGTCGCCCTGGTCCACGAGAAGGGATGTAGCGGCTACGTGCTCCCCAAAGGCGGCGTCGATGCCGGCGAATCCCTCGAAGAAGGCGCGCGCCGAGAAATCCAGGAGGAATCGGGACTCAACGATCTCGCCCTCATCGGCGATTTGGCCGTTCTCGAGCGCCTCAGTGAAGAAAAGGATAAGTGGTCCATCAACCACTACCTCCTCTTCCTTACCAGCCAGATCGAAGGAACCATCCTCGACACCGAGCACCACGACGAGCTCATTTGGGCCCCGCTGGACGCCCTACCCGCCATGTTCTGGCCCGACGAGCGCAAACTCCTCGAATCCAACCGCAAGACCATCTACGACCGCATCATCGCCCACCAGAACCCCCGAAAGCGAAAACGCGGCTTCGTCTGACGCCCCCCGCAGCTTCCCCATCCCCCCACTCCACAAAAGCCGCCCCTCATTTCCCGTGCCACGCGATTCGGCAACGCCGATTCGTGTGCCCGTCCCCAGGACACCCCAAACCAGCACGACCCCCGAACCCCAGCGGTTACTTCCTCATCACGCAATCAACGCATTTCCCACGCACAGTTCACAACGCACAATTCACAACTTGCCCAAGTCCCCCAAATCCCTTATCATGAGCGGTCGGGCGCTGAGGCCCCGCCACAAGCGTGGCGCTTAACTCCAGCCCGATACGGAAGATCCACGGGAGAACGCCATGAAGCACCACCACCCGGCCGCCCCCGCCCGGCTCCGCGCCGCCATCTGGGCCACCGCGCTCGCCCTGGCCTTCTCGGCCGCCGCCCAGCCACCCAACGATCCGGCCGCCATGTGGAATGAAACCACTTTATATCGCGACAGCTACGGCGTCCCGCACATCCAATCCGCGTCGGCCCGCGGCATGGCCTTCGCCTTCGGATACGCACAGGCCCAGGACCACCTCGAACCCATGCTCATGGCCTACCGGGTCGCCCTGGGACGCGCCGCGGAAGTCGGCGGCGAACCCTTCGCCGAAAGTGACGCCTTCGCGGTCAAGATCGCCAACGCCGAAGTCGCCGCCGCCGCCTTCGCCACCGCCGATCCCCTGACCCGCGATCTCTGCGAAGGCTTCGCGCTCGGCGTCAATGCCTGGCTGCTGGAAAACCAGCACCTCGCCCCCGCCTGGGCCGAGGGGGTGCAACCCAAGGATGTACTCGCCTGGTGGCACTACCTCATGGTCGCCTCCGCTCCCTTCGACCTCCCCGGCGTATACGGGCCGCCGCCGCCCCTCGAACGCGCCAACGCCTGGGCGCTCGCCCCCGAACGAACCCAGGAAGGCGCGGCCATCCTCGCCATGGCCCCCTTCCAGCACCACACCGGGCCCTACCGCTGGTACGAAGCGCATCTTATGGTCGGCGGCGTCAACTGGGCCGGCGCCACCCTCTACGGCGTGCCCGCGCTCATGATGGGCCACAATGAACACCTGGGTTGGGCCCTCACCCCAAACCGCGCCGACACCGCGGACTTCTTCCAGGAGGACCTGAGCGGCCCGGCCCGGAATCCCGCAAGCATCTCCATTCCATCGGCCATCCAGGACGTTGCGCCCCTCCTCACCTTTATGGCCGCCGCAAAGCCCTACTACGTGCGCACCGCCTCCGGGCTCGTCGAGCGCGCCGTTCCCTCCCACATTGGCGCGCGCGGCCCCATCTTTGAGGGCGCCGACGGACGCCTCTACTCCTGGCGAAACGGCAACTTCCAGCAATTCGGCGGGCTCCGCCAGCTCATGATGATGGGCCAGGCCACCAACCTCGACTCCTTCCGCGCCGCCGCCGCCATGCAGCAGCTCGGCAATTTCCAGATCCTCTACGCGGACAAGGCCGGCGAGCTCTTCTACGCCTACAACGCGCGCACGGGCAACAAGAACGCCGCCCTGGCCGATAACGAACCCCGCCCCGTGAACTGGGCCGTCCCCCAGGCCGCCGCCCGCGATCTCTGGGCCTGGCAGGCCATCATACCCTTCCAGCAACTGCCCCAGATCACCAGCCCGGAAAGCGGCTTCCTCCAGGCCTGCGGGACGCCCCCGTCGCTCGCCACGTCCAATAGCAAGCTCGATCCCGCCGCCTGGCCCAGCTGGCTCGCGCCCGAGTTGCCAAGTTACCGCGTCTTCCGCGTCAACCAACTCCTCGCCGCCGGGCGCTACTCCTTCGCCGACATGCGCGCCATGCACTTCGACACCCTCGTCCCCGCCGCCGTCGACATGGTCCCGCTGCTCCTGCGCATGGCCGAGGCCCGCGCCAATGTCGTCAAGCGCTCCCACCCCGACCTCGCCGCCGCCCTCGCCCTGCTGCGCGGCTGGGACCTTCAGGCCAACCCGGACAGCCAAGCCACGGCCTTCTACACGATCTGGTGGAACTTGATGCTCAAGCGCCACGCCGCCCAGTTTCAGAACGAGGCCGGCCTCTACCAGGCCCTGCTCGCCAATTCCGAACAGGCACAGGGCTACGCCCTGGACGCCGCCGCCGAAGCCGCCCGCGTCATGCGCAATGACTTCAACGCCGTAGCCGTGCCCTGGGGACAGGTGCACCGCATCCACCGCGGCAACCGCAACGAGGCCATGCCGGGCGCAAGCGCCGGCGACTCGCTTTTTTACGCCGGAAACGCCGCTTTCGCAAACCGCCAGTGGCATGCCAACTTCAGCTACGGCTTCGCCATGACCGTTCAGTTCACGCCGGAAACCCGCGCCGCCAGCATCGTACCTTTCGGCGCCAGCGAAAACCCCGCTTCCCCGAATTTCGCCGACCAAATGGGCCTCTTCCTCGACCGGCGCATGAAAAGGACCCATTTTCAGCACAGCGACGTCATTCGAAACGCCGCCGTGGGCTTCGGGAGCCAGGTCGCTCTCGGCGCGCCCGGCGTGTTGGGTTTCTGCGCGCTCTCCATGGACCGGCCCGGCGCCGTGAAGATGGAGGCCATCCCGGAACCGCCACGGCCCTACCCCGGCGGGCGCGTGCCCTTCGGACCGGCAATCCGACCGATCTTTGACGGCCCCGCGCCCAATCACGCCTGGAGCGTCGAGCTCTACGTGCCCGAGGATATCTGTGAAGCACGCCATCAGAACCAGCTGCGCCTCTACACCTACAGCCAGGAGAGCGGATGGCTGCCCATCGCCGGGCAACGCTACAATCCCGACAACGGCGCCTTCACCGGCGGCGGCGCGGGGCGCTACCTCATCGCCATACTCGGCCCGAACGAATACAAGCTCGAGCCCGCCCCAGAACCAGAAGACGTCCTGGTGCTACCCGCCACCATTGCGGACGCCACGCCTTCTCCCGACTTCCTCCGCGCCCCCCCCATTCAGGAGCAACCGGTCCCCGCCCAATCCCGTGATACGATTCCAGACCCGCGGCGAAACACCAGGGGGAACGCGGCCCCGGACGGCCCGCCGGAGGGTGTCGCCGGCGCTTCCGTGGAGTTCACACCGCCAGCGCCCCCCGCGGACGCGTTCTACGATGTCGAGTACCTCGACGGCGGGCGAGGGCCGGAGCACCCCCCCGAACTGGCCGGACAGCCCGAAAAAAAGCGCGGTGTCCTCGCGCCATTTCGAAAACTGCTCCGCGGAAAGAACCAGGACGAGCCCCAACCACAGCCCGAATAACACCCGGATAATTCCCGCGGCCACGGCAAATCCACAATCCCTCAACGTCCGCCAACGTGGCCTGGCCTTCCAAGCCGAGGCAACGCGAGCGGTGCCTTCGAACAGCCCATCAACGCCACCAACGCACCCTCGGAATCCGGACGCGAATCTATACTACCTTCATTCGTGACCAATCGCGGTTGGAACCCATCGAATTCCTTCTCTATCCGTGCGATCCGTGTAATCCGTGGTCAATATTCCAGATCGCCGCCAATCGCCGCGCTGACTCCATTCCCGGGTCAAACAAAACTTTTGTGTTCTCTGTGTTCTTTGTGGCCCCCGATCCAATCCCCCCCGCGCATCAACCCCCCATCCCGACTCGGCTCAATTCCATGTAACATTTTAGCCGCCTGAAGCAGCAACACGCGGAAACAGCACGAACGGACCGATAATATCCGAGGAAGCGCGGCAAAGGATCGCGGACATTCGTGTCCGCGGCAACGTGAGCCCACCTCCAAAAAGTTCCCCTCACCCCAGCATAACCACCTCGCAAGGAAAGTGGCACAGCCGTCCCGGCTGTGTTCAGCGCCGAAGGCGCAAATGTAGGATGGCCGTCCCGGCTGTCCACCGCGCCGTAAGGCGCAAAGGATCGCGGACATTTTTGTCCGCGGCAGGACGAGCGCATGACATCTCGTGATCGATGTCTACTTGAAGAGGCACGGGTCCCCAGTACTTTCCGCTACTGGGGGCACCGGGTTTCTATTCCAGACCTATCGCGTCTCATTTTGTCCCGAGCTCTCTTTGCCGCGGACGGAATGTCCACGATCCTGCTATTCACGCCGGTCTTGACCGAGAATCGCTTCCACGGCGGTGGGTGCTTCATTCCGCTAACGTGTTACGAGTCTTCGAACCCGCTCAATAATCTCTCTTATTCGTGTGAATTTGTGTTCATTCGTGGTTGACAATCTTCTTTGCTTCAGACGGCTAAACTGTTACAATTCCATATACCTTGGCATGGCCCCCTGTCCTCCTACGCCCCCCTCCAATCGTCGTACTACAAAGGAACCAAGACCCAGACCCCATGGAGGACAGCCAACCATGAGCAACATCACTATTCCACAGCCACGCTTCACCGACTCGCCAGGCATGCGGATCGCCGGCGTCGCGGCGCGCTACGGCTGCAACGACACGGCCGGCATACCGTCGCAGTGGGCCCTCTTCGCCACATTCGTCGGGCAAATTCCAAACGTCATTGACGGTCCGGCCTGGGGCGTGTGCGCGTGCGCCGAAGACGCCGCGCCGGGCGAGTTCGACTACTACGCGGGCGTCGAAGTCCGGGGCGAGCCCAACCTGCCGGACGGCCTCTCGTCTATCGTGCTGCCCGCGCACCGCTACGCGGCCTTCCACACCGGCGAGCACATTTCAACCATTCAGCCGCTATTCACGGCAATCTGGCAGGAATGGCTGCCGGCTTCGGGCTACCGCGTATGCGGCGACACACTCGAACGCTACGGCGAGGAATTCGACCCCCATTCCGGCGACGGCGGCTTCGAACTCTGGCTTCCCGTGGAGCCCGCGGACGCGTAGGCCCGCCCTCCGCCGCAATGCGCTACGGCAGATACCGCCCGCCCGAGACCACCTGAAGCAGGGAGCATTCCGTGGCGGTCATCCGGACCCAGCGATGCCGCAGGCTGTGAATCGCGATCGCAAAGCCCGCCGCAAAGCCGCCCAGGTGCGCCCAATACGCCACGTTGCCGCCGCCGCTCCAGGCCCCCCAGATGTCGAACGCGAGCCAGAACAGAATCATCCAGACGCTGGAGATGCTGAACGTCCCGCTTCGCAGAACAATGGTCCAGAAACATCGAACATCGTTCCGCGGAAAGTAAACCAGGAACATCCCGACCACCCCGTTAATCGCGCCGCTCGCCCCAATGGCGACGCCGCCCGTGAAAAGGTTGTGAAAAATTCCCGCGATCCCCGCCATAGCGAAAAAAAGCCCCGCGAATCGCGCATTGCCCACCTTCGCGCACACCGCGTTCCCGAAAGTCCATAGAAAGAGCATGTTCCCCAGCAGGTGAAACAGGTCCGCGTGCAGAAACACATGGCCAAACAGGCCGATCGGATTCCAACCGTCAAGCGGGAGCAGGGCCAGCGGCGAATCGGTGGTCGCCCCGAATCCCGAGAGGGAAGTGAAGACGATCAGGCCGATCAGGGCAAAATTCGCCACAGGCCAGCGGTACATCGTCACATCCACCGCATAGGGCATCAAAATCATTGGCATTCTCCCAACCGCCGCCGCGGCAAGCCGCGCGGCCCGGCCATTGTACACCAGAAGCCGCCGCCGGCTTGTCCTTTCCGGGCCGCCCCGTTCGTTGATTAGGTGAAAACACGCGCTTGAAAACCGTGCCAAAAGCGTGCATGGTGGATCCGGGTAGCAATCGGGCAGTTATCGCAAGGCGCCAGGCGTGGATCTCCTGGTCCACCGCCACAAGCAGCACAACGAGGAATCACACGTATGGGAAGGAAACTGGGTATTGCGTTCTCCATCCTGGCGGCGCTCGTCGCCGTCTTCTGCGTGGTCGTCGCGTTACAGCCCGCCGACTTCCGCATCGAGCGAAGCGCGTCCATCGACGCCCCGCCGGAGAACGTCTTCGCGCTGGTGAACAACTTCCGCCACTGGGATCGCTGGTCGCCCTGGGCCAGGCGCGACCCCGAAATGACCGCCGCCTACGAGGGGCCGGAGGCGGGAGCCGGCGCCGTGTACGCATGGGCCGGCAACAACGAAGTCGGTGAAGGGCGCATGACCATCACCGAAAGCATTCCCCACGCACGCATCGAAATTCAGCTCGATTTCTTCCGCCCCTTCGCCGCCACCAATACGGCCGTCTTCACCTTTGCGGAGTCGGGCGGAGCCACGTCGGTCACCTGGAGCATGGAAGGCCGGAACAATTTCCTCGCCAAGGCCTTCAATCTGCTCATGGACATGGACGCGATGGTCGGAGGCGATTTCGAAAAGGGCCTCGCGGCCATGAAATCCGCCGCGGAAACTTCCAACACCGGAGAAAGCGCCCCATGACGGAAATGCGGGACAGGTGCGCCCGGGGAAGGAACGAATCCATTGACAACCCGACCGCAAGTCTCGCGCCGCGATAAGCGGCCGCCGCAAGCTCGCGGCCATCTTCAGGTAACCACACATACAACGTAAAGGATATCGCCAATGAACCAGGAACCTTCCCCAGCCGCCGTGTCCCCCGCCGCGCGGTGGGCCAGCTACGTCATGAGTGCGCTGCCGGTCCTCCTGTTGCTCTTCAGCGCCGTCATGAAACTCATCCGGCACGCCTCCGTCGTCGAGGGCATGCCGCAAATGGGCTACCCCGTCTGGCTCGCGGCCCCCATTGGCGCGGTAGAGCTCCTGTGCACCGTCCTGTACCTCATCCCGCGAACCGCCGTGCTCGGGGCCATCCTGCTGACCGGTTATCTCGGCGGAGCCACGGCCACACACGTGCGCATGGAGGATCCCAATTTCCACATGGCCGTGATCATTGGCGTGATGCTCTGGGGCGGCCTCTACCTGCGCGACCCGAGAATCCGCGACCTGATCCCCCTGCGGCGGCAGGGAGCGGCGAAGGAGGACAGCCGGTGAGAGGGACGAACGGATCCGAGGATCGTGAAATCAAACTCGCCCGCGTTTTCAATGCCCCGAGGGAAGCCGTCTTCCGTGCATGGACCGATCCCGACCAGGTTGCGCAATGGTGGGGACCCGATGGATTCTCGACCGTCACCGAATCCATGGACGTGCGCCCCGGTGGCGTATGGCGATTCGTGATGCACGGCCCCGACGGCGTCGAATACAGCAACGTCGTCGTCTTTCAGGATATTGCGCCCCCCGATCGCCTCGCGTATATCCACGGAGGCGCCCCGGATGACCCGCACGCCTTTGAAGTAAACGTTGCCTTCAAGCCCGCCGGCGCGGGGACCCGGGTCACGATGGTGATGCGCTTCCCGACCCGGGAATGCCGCGATCTCGTCATAAAGGAGCACGGCGCGCTCGAAGGGGGCAACCAGACGCTCGCTCGGCTGGCGACCTGCCTCGAGAAAGGGGCCTGCCGGGACCCGAAACAACAACGAACCACCGAAAAGGAGGAACCATGAAAGTAGAGCCCTACCTGTTCCTGGATGGACGATGCGAGGAAGCCCTCGATTTCTACCGGGAGACCCTCGGCGCAAAGATCGGCATGATGATGCGCTTCAAGGAAATGCCGGAACCCCACGAGCCCGGTATGATTCCGCCCGGAGCCGAAGAGAAAATCATGCACGCGGACTTCCACATCGGCGACTCCCTGATCATGGTCTCCGACGGCCGGTGCGACGGAGGCACGCGCCAGGATGGATTCTCGCTCGCAATTACCGTCCCGACGGTTGAGGAGGCCGACCGCCTCTTCAATGCGCTCGCCGCCAGCGGCACCGTGCAGATGCCCATCGCCGAGACCTTCTTCTCGCCGCGTTTCGGCATGGTGCGGGACAAGTTTGGCGTATCCTGGATGATACTGGCGGATGGCCCCGCACCGTCCCGTTAAGACCAGCTTTCCGCCTGGCCCGGGGCGCGGGCATGCCTTCGGGGCATGTTCGCGCCCGCCGGGCCACGCCCCTGCGCGTCAGGCGCGTTAGTCGGGCATGTCGTCCGGGAACTGCTTCGGCTGTACGCGCTCCGCTTTCCACTCGTTGAACGTCGTGCGCGGCGACATCGGCACGCGTGCAATCAGCGCCGCGCGCGAAAGCACGTGCGCCACGATCGGCGCGGTGACGCACAGGAACAGCGCGATCAGCACCGCGCGCACGCGGATCGCCGGATCGTCGAAATAGAGCGCAATCGCCACCAGGCTCGATATAACCCCGACTGTCCCCGCCTTTGTCGCAGCGTGCATGCGCAGGAACACATCGTCAAACCGCAGCAGGCCAATCGCCGCGATCAGGGTAAAAAGCCCCGCAATCCATAGAAGGGCCGCTACCAGCACATCGATCATTCCCGGGTTCCCTTCTGAATGTAGAGCGCGAAGGCCACGCTCCCCACGAAGCCCACCAGGGCGGCCACAATAGCCACGCTGAGAAAATAGGACTCGCCCGACTTGATCGCGTCCACCACGATCATCCCGATCATGCACGTCGCGATAAAATCCAGCGCAACCACACGATCCGAAAGCGATGGCCCGCGAATCAGCCGGATGAGCGCGATCAGCAGCGCGATCCCGTACATGAACGCTACGGCGTCTGTCGTCGATTGAATGATCATGCTACGCCCCCCCTCATTCGAACAGCCGGATCAGGCGCGCTTCGAGCCCGCGCTTGATCGCGCGCCGAACGGCCTCCGGGTCTTTGGCGTCGATTACATGCACATAAAGCGTCTTTCCGTCCGCCGTGAGATCAATACTCATCGTTCCGGGCGTCAGCGTCACCGCGTTCGCCAGGATCGTCCGCTCCGCCGCCGATCGCGTGTCAAGCGGGACCGCAACCACCCCCGGGCGAACCCGCCGGAAGGGCCAGACTGTCGCCAGCGCCACGTCAATCGCCCCCACGATCACCTCCCAGCCGAAATACGCCACAAACGACACAAAGTGGTACACCTTCTTCCGGTAGTTTTGGTTGCGCGTGATCTCCGGGTGTACGCTCAGCACCGCATACCCCACCAAAAACCCGACGACGAGATTGGTCACGTTCACCGCGCCCGATGCGGCGCACCACGTAAGCGCAAGCACAATATTGAGCAGCAGCGACTTCAAGATTCCCCTCCCAACACCGCCGAAATATATACGGCGGGATCCAGCAACTGCTCCGCGATCGCCAGGCAGAGCGAGAACGATGCTTCCGCGGCGACCGCAAGAACGATGCTGAACAGGGCCAGCACGCCGCCCGGCAGCGCTACGCCCCAGGCACGCCAGGCCGAAATGCGGCGTTCGGGACCCGGCGCCGGAGCCGGCTTCCAGAAGGCCTCGTTCCAGATCTTCGTCATCGAATACAGCGTAAGAATGCTCACGCCCAGCGATACCGCCACCGTGAAGTAGGCCCCACCCGCCAGCCCGGCCTGAACCAGCGCCAACTTACCCAGAAACCCCGAGAAGGGCGGCAGGCCCGCCAGGGACATCGCGGGCAACGCAAACAGCACCGCCAGCGCGGGCCGCGACTCCAGCAACCCGCCAAGTTGCTTCAGATCCGAAGTCCCCCGGAGATAGTGCGCCAGCGCCCCCGCCACAAACAAGGCCGCCTTCGCCGCCATCACGTGAACCAGAAAGAAGATCGTGGCGGCCAGCCCGCCCGCGCTGAACAGCGCCAGCCCGAACACCAGGTAACCGATCTGGCTGACAATGTGAAACGAAAGCAGGCGCCGCAAATCATACTGGACCACCGCCCCCAGTACCCCCGTCACCATCGTAAGCCCCGCGACCACGAGAAGAATGGGCTGAAAATACGCCTGGTCCAGCGGGAAGATAAGGGTCATCGTCCGGATCAGCGCATACACCCCCACCTTCGTGAGCAGCGCCGAGAACAGCGCCGTCACCACGTGCGGCGGCGTGTGATAGGAAGCGGGAAGCCACGAGAACAAGGGAAACACCCCCGCCTTGATGCCAAAAGCCACCAGCAGCATTCCGCCCGCCGCCTGCCGCAGGGATGCATTCTCGTAAAACGGAAGGCGCTGCGCGAGATCCGCCAGGTTCAGCGTCCCCGTCTTCCCGTAGAGAATCCCCGCCGCGGACAGGAAAATGACCGAACCCAGCAGGTTCATCGTGACATACTTCACGGCCCCGTCAATCTGCGCCCCCCGCCCGCCGAGGACAATCAGCACGAACGACGCGATGAGCAGGACCTCAAACCACACATACAGATTAAACAGATCCCCGGTCAGGAACGCCCCGTTGACCCCCGCTAGCAACACGAAGTACAGAAAAAAATACCCGTCCTTCAGCCGCCGCGGTGAAATGCTCGAAACCGAAAACAGCGACATCAGCAGGGCCATGATTCCGCTCATTAACACCATCAGCGCCGAAAGGCCATCCGCCACCAGCGTAATGCCATAGGGAGCCTCCCACCCCCCCGCCGCCAGCACCTCGATCCGCCCCGGCAACACCCGCGCCGCCAGCACCGACGACGCCGCGAGAAGGAGCGCCGATCCCAACACGCCAAGCCACCGCTGCGGCGCCGGGCGGCCCGTGCAGCAGGCGCACGCGGCCGCCATCGCCAGCGGGATGGCTATCGGTAGTATCAGTAATACGTCGGACACTTGGTTCCCTATCAAATCTCGGTATGGCGGAGTTCGTCGATATCGTCCGTACCCACAACATCGTACGCCCGCCGGAACAGGACCAGCGCAAACGCCGTAACCCCGAAGCTGATGACAATGGCCGTCAGCACAAGCGCCTGCGGCACCGGATCCGCCCCGCTCGCCTCCGCCGCCTGCATCCCCTCCGGCACCAGGGGGGCCGGGCTCCGCACAATGCCCGCGGACGTAAACACGAGCATGTTCGCCGCGTGGCTCAGCAGCATGATGCCGAGGATCACCTTCAGATAGCTGCGGCGCATGATCAGGTAAAAGCCGCAGCCAAACAACACCGCTATCAGAAGCGCAAGGCTAATCTGCATGATCGCACTCCAGCATCGCGAACGCGATCTTAAGCACAACGCCCGCCACAACCAGGTACACGCCCACGTCAAACAACAACGGCGTCCCCAGCGTCACCGGGCCCAGCAGCGGAGCCTCGATTGTCCGCCACACCCCCGTCAGGAACGGGCGGCCGTCCAACACCCCCGCCACCCCGCTCGCCAACGCGACGCCCAGCCCCCCCGCGATCAGCGACTCCGGAGACACCGGAACCGCGCGCCGGGCCGCCGATACGTTTTGCGCGAGCGCGTGAAGAATAAACGCCGTCGCCACCACGAGACCCCCGACAAATCCGCCCCCGGGCTCGTTGTGCCCCCGAAGCAGCAGCAACAGCGAAAGCAACAGCATAATCGCCTTCAGCACGTTCGCCCAGTAATACAGGAGAATCGAGTTCATGCGCGGTGTCTCCGAAGGTTACGCAACCGAAGCAGCGCGTGCGCCCCGAAAGCCGCCACCGCCAGCACCGTTATCTCCCCCAGCGTGTCCAGTGCGCGAAAATCCACCAGGATCACATTCACCACGTTGCGCCCGTGCGCCAGGGGATAGCTGTTCTCCCGGTAGAACTGCGCCACCGGTTGAGCCTGCGTCACCGCCAGCGTGCTGTACACCAACACCCCCATCAACCCGCCCGCAAGCGCGGCAATCATCGCATCCCGACGCCGGACCCTCGGCGCCGAAAGCACCCGGAATCCCGGCATCGCCGCCGCAAGCAGGGCAAAGAAAACCACCGTCAGCGATTCCACCACAATCTGGGTCTTCGCCAGGTCCGGCGCGCCGTAAAACACATAGAGCAGTGCGATGCCATAGCCCACCACACCCAGGCAGGCCAGCGCCCCGAAGCGCGAATCCACGCGCGTCGTGCCCAGGGCCGCCACCGCCACCAGCACCACCGTGATGATCTCGTGGAACCGAATGCCCACCAACTCGAATGCCAGCGGGCGGATCTCGAGTTGTGACGCCCCGGCCACCGCCGCAATTACGCACACGAGCACCGCGAGGAGATAGTAGCGAAGGTAGCCGTGCTGGAGAAAGGCCGTCTGCGCGCGCGCGGTGGCAAGCATCCCCTCCAGCGCGCCCCGGTAGGCCGCTTCCGGGCCCGCCCGATCAAGCCACCCGAACAAACCGGCAAAGCGCCGCCAGCGAGCGCGCGCCAGGATCGCGGCCAGGCCGATGCCAAGCGTGAGCATGCTCAGCAGGAACGCCGAGTTCACCCCATGCCACAGCTTCAGCTTGAACTCCAGCCCCTCGCCAAGCACCGCGCCGCCCCCCGGCGCGAGGAGAACCTTGCCAAATATAAAGGGGTAGAGCCCAGCCGCCAGGCCCAGGCCGCCCAACACCACCGGGCCGATCCACATGCCCATCGGCGCCTCGTGCACCGCCCCGGAAACCGCCGCGCTCCGCCGCCGCCAAAACGGCAGTACGCCCGCCGCCGCCGCAACATACACATTCGCCACGTTCGCGAATACCGCCACCCCCACAAAAACCTGAACCGCCAGCGGCGCATACAACACCGCCTCGTAAACCGACTCCTTACCCACAAAACCAAGCAGCGGCGGGAGACCCGCCATCGAAAGCGCCGCCAGCAAGCCCCCGATCGCCGTCGCCGGCATCAGGCGCCCCAACCCGCCCAGACGCTCAAAATCCGTCTCGTGCGTCTCGTGAATAATCGAGCCCGCAACCATAAAAAGCGCCGCCTTATAAAAAGCGTGGACAAACAAAAACACCTTGAACGCCGTGATGGACAGCGGCGTGCCCAGGCCGATACAAAGCACCAGCGTACCCAGCGCAACCACCGTCGAATAAGCCAGCATCGGCTTCAACGCCGTCTGCCGAAGCGCCAGCCAGCCCGCCGCCAGCATCGTCGCCCCGCCCAGACCCGCCAGCGACCAGAACCAGAGCTCCGTCCCCCCAAGCGCCGGGCTCAGCCGCGCCAGCAAATAAACACCCCCCTTCACCATCGTCGAGCTGTGCAGATACGCGCTCGCCGGCGTCGGGGCCGCCATCGCGTTCGGAAGCCAGTAATGAAACGGAAACTGCGCCGACTTCGTCGCCGCACCCGCAAGTATCAACAGAAGTATCGCCAGATAATGCGGGTGCTCGGCCAGGCCCGGCGTCGCAATGATAACCGTCAAATCATAGGACCCCGCCGCGTTCCCCAGCAGGACCAGGCCCGCCAGCATCGCCAGACCGCCCGCCCCCGTCGTCAACAGCGCCTGCAACGCCGCGCTCCGCGACTTCTCCTGGTCGTGCTCAAACCCGATCAGCAGATACGACGCAATGCTCGTCAGCTCCCAGAACACAAACAGAACAAACACATTGTCCGCAAGCACCACCCCCAGCATCGCGCCCATGAAAAACAGGAGATACGCCATGAAGCGCCCACGCCGCGGATCCCCCCGAAAATACGCCGACGCGTACAGGCAGATCAGCACCCCGATCCCCGAAATCAAAAGCCCAAACGCGATCCCCAGCCCGTCCAGGCGAAACGTAAGATCAAGCCCCAGAGACGGCGCCCACGGAATAATCCCCAGGCGCGCGGGCGAATGGCCCCCAAGCGCATGGAGATCCAGCAAGGTCCGAAAAAGGTAGGCGAACACCACCGCCGGCGCAAACGCGCACACCAGCCCCAACGCCCGGCCAAGAGACCGGGCGACAAACGGAACCAACAGCGCGCCGGCAAACGGCGCAAGAATCACGATCCAGGACATGTCGCTACTGCAAGACCGGGGAAATGCGGGCCGCCGCGCGATAAAGGTGCGGCCACCACTCTCGCGCCGGATTCACGAGCTTGGGGACCACGTCGGGGATCCGGGCAAAAAAAGACCGGATGGGCTGCCCACGACTAATAAATACATCTGGGGCCAGTTTCGAATTCACCCGGCCGCCAGGACAACGGCCCAGCCCGCAACACGAAAAACGCAAACCCGCAAGCGCGATCACAACAAGGCGCTTGCGGGAACGATAACTAGATGGTGAACGGGGTGGGGATCGAACCCACGACCACCGGATTAAAAGTCCGATGCTCTACCGACTGAGCTACCCGTTCGCCTGGGAGTCCTGCACGGACACAAGCCGTCCCTCACCGGTGAACGAACGGTCATTCTAGTAAACACAGGCCGCCGCGCGCAAGTTTCACGGGACCTGCGATGCGGCGGGCGCGGTGGCGATCGCGCCGGGCGCGGCGGCGCAGCCCGATCGCGCGGGCGGCCTGTGCTATAGTGCGCGGCGCATGGATAGCGCAAAAAGAGAGACCGCCGCATCGCCGGAAAAGGCCGCATCAGGCATACAACCGCTTGCGGCCGCGCGGCGCGTCTGGCGCGCCTCCCGGACCGATGTCCGGGCCACCGCGCTGCTTTTCCTCGCGGCCTTCCTCAGTGGCGCCATCTACACCGCCACCTGGGGCGGCAAGCCGGAATTCTGGCAGCAGGTCTTCGCCCCGTCCGTGATGGCGGCCTGCGGACACGGTTTCAACAACCCCGATCTCCGCGAGCTCCCCGCGCTGGAGGATTTCCTCTACCTCCGCGCGCCCGACTTTGACTGCGCCGGCATCCCCAACGGCGTGACAATCCTCCCCCGCGATACCAGCGGCATGACCTACGGCGAGATCCAGGCCTTTCATCCCCACCCACACTTCCCCGGCTGGACTTACTGGCAACAGTTTCACCGCTACCTGCTCCTCAGCGTCGCCCTGTGTTTCTGGCTCTTCGGAGTCGCCTGGCAATCCCTCCTGCCGCTCTACGGACTGCTGTATGGCGCGGCCAACGCCCTCGCCTACGGCATCTTCCGCCTCGCCATGGGGCGCGGCCTCGCCTGCGCTTTCGCCGTCATGCTGATGGCCTCCCCCCTGCACCTACAGCAACTCCCCCAGTTGCGCGACTACGCCAAAGCCCCCTTCTTCTTTCTTCTCATCCTCGCGGTGGGCTGGCTCTTGAAGCGCCCGCGCCCGCTGAAATTGGCGCTGCCCACCGCCGCCGTCGCCGGCCTCGCCGGCGGACTGGGACTGGGCTTCCGCCAGGACGTCTCCATCGCCGCGGCCGTCTTCTGCGCGCTCATGCTGGCCTTCTGGCCCGCCCCCCTCATGGCCTCGTGGTCTCGGCGCCTCGCGGTGGTTATTGTGTTCTGCGCCGCCTTCATCCTGACCGGTGCGCCTATCCTCAACGTGCTGTCGCGCGTGAACAACTCCACACACGACACGATCATCGGATTCACGCAATACTGCGACCAGCGGCTCGGCGTCGGGGCGCCGCTCTATGATTTCGGGGACCCCTTCAAGGACGAGTACGTCCGCGCCATGATCATGCGCCACGCCCAACAGGCCGGACAGCCCCCCACACTGTTCCGCCACTACTCGCCCGAATACGATGCCGCCGGCCGCGCCTGGTTTCGCGATATGGTTCGCCTCTTCCCCGCCGACCTTCTGATCCGCGGCTACGCGTCCGTCCTGCGAACCGTTGATGAACTCCAGATCAGCCGCGCCGCAAGCGCGCCGCGCGGTGTGACGAACCAATTCCTCGTCCGCCTCTTCCAATGGCGGCAGGCCGCGCTCGATGCCCTCCCCGGCGGCGGGCGATACCACGTCGCCGCCATGCTGCTGCTGATTGCCGCGGCAAGTCTCCGGCTCGGATTCGCGGCCCTCTTCGGCATGCTCGTGCTCGCCGGTTACCCCGCGCTGCGTTTCAGCGAGCGCCACGCGTTCCACATGGAGTTCATCGCCCTCCTCGCCGCAGGCTTCCTCCTCTACATCGCCTGGCGCGCCGCCCGACGCGCATGGGCCGAACGCCAAAACGCCTCTTTCGCGGCCCTCGCCCGCAAATCGAAACCATACGTGGCCCGCGCGGCCGTGTTTGCGCTGATCGCCGCCGCCCTGCTCCTGGCCCCGCTATACGCCGCGCGCGCCTGGCAGTCGGGCCAGGTGCGCGACCTCCTTCACGCCTATGCCGCCGCGGATCGCGTACCGCTGGAGACTGTTATCACGCCCGCCGATGACGGCGCCGCTCTAATTGCATTCCCGGGCCTGGATCTGGAAATCCCGCCGGACCAGCACGTCCTCGTGAAGGTGCTCGTCCTGGCGTTCCGCCCCGGCGACACACCCATTCCGCTGAATTTCCGCTTCCACGCCAATCACCCGAACTTCCAGTTTGATCGCTGGATGTCCGTCCCCGATCAACCAGACGACACCGGCCTCACGCACGTCTACTACCCGCTCTACCGCGTTGAAGAATGCGCCTTCACCGGAATCGCCCTGCCACAGTCTGCGCTCGATCGTCTCGAGGCCGTCTATACGCTAACGGATACGCCCGACGCGCCCATCCTGCTGAACGCCGTGCTGCCCCCGGATTGGGAAGCCGCATCGCGGTATCAGACACTGACTCGCTGAGACAAAATTGGCGCCCGCGCGGAATTGCGCTATGCTGTACGCGGATGCCGCGCCGTGGCGTTCAATTCCCCAGGCGCTTCGGCGAATACGCAAGAGAAAGCCCCCGTACCATGTCATACCCCCACCGGTTTGCCGGACTGGCCATACTTCTGGCTGCCTCAAGTTTCAACGCCTGGAGTGACGAAAACGTGATAGATAAGTGGCGTCTTGAACCGTTCTGGACCGGCAATGTGATTCACGGCGAAAGCCTCTTCTTCCTCGAACCCATCCCCGGATCCCCCGCCGTCGCCCCGCTACTCTTCACCCCGGAAGCCGTGCTGTCCCTTCGCCATCCCGCCACGGGCGCCAGCTACGAGGAAGGCCCGGACTACGTCATTGATCGCGAAGCCCGGCGCATCCAGCGCACACCGGATTCGCGCATCCCATTTACAACGCGACAGGACTTCGAACCGCCGCTCGGAGCCTCCGGCCAGCAATACCGCGACGGCGCGCGCGACATCTTCTTCGGCGAAGGTCGCAAGTTTCACGACCTGCAGGTGGAAATCACCTACCGCCATTCGGGCAGCGAATGGTCCGAAATGAACGGTCCCATCCCGGAGTCCGCCGCGAATGCGCTCCCCGGCGTCATGCGCAAGCTGCGCGCGGTCGAGCCGGTCACCATTACCCTCCTCGGCGACAGCATCTCCTTCGGCCTGAACGCGAGCGGCGTAGTGGACGCCCCGCCCCACCAGCCGGCCTACGGCGATCTTTTCGCGCAGGCGCTCGGGGCCCGCTTCGGCGGCCCGATCACCTTCCACAACCCCTCGGTCAGCGGCATGTCGGCCGCCTGGGGCATCGAACAGGCAGCAAGCGTCGCCGCCCCCAGGCCCGACCTCGTGCTCATCGCCTTCGGCATGAACGACGCCTCCGGGCGCCTCGCGCCGGATCAATACGCCGCACAGATCGCGCAAATCATGGCGGCCATCCGGGCGGCCCACCCCGCCGCCGAGTTCATCCTCGTCGCCACCATGCTCGGCAATGCGGACTGGATTCACGCCGCGCCCGCGCTCTACCCGCAATACCGAGACGCCTTGAAGACGCTCGCGGGCCCGGGCATCGCCATCGCGGATCTGACCTCGGTATGGGAAACCCTCCTCTCCCGCAAGACCTACGCCGACCTGACCGGAAATGGCGTAAACCACCCCAACGACTTCGGGCACCGCGTCTACGCGCAGGTGCTGCTGTCAATGATTCCGCGGGCGGAGCCGCCACAATGACCTCGCACGCCGTGCCCGAGATCGCCCGCCTCGCCCCCCGTATCCTCGATCAGCTCAGCCTGGGCGTGGTAATCACGAGCAACGGCGCCGCCGTCTACTGCAATAGCGCCTTCGAGTCGATGTCCGGCCTGTCGCGGCAAGCTATAGAAGGCGCCGCCCATCCCTACCTTCGCCCGGGACATGTGGTAAACGGCGAAGCGGAGTTGCGCGCGCAGCTGGAGCCCGGCGCGCCGTTCAATCCCGTCCGCGTCCGCTACGAACGGGACGACGGTTTCCCCGCATGGAACGAGATCCAAATCGTCCACGAAGGCGAATACGCAATCTGGATTCACCGCGATCTCACGCAACAGATGGCCACCCACGAGCTCTGGCAGCGCTACGCCTTCCTCGTCGATTCATCCCGCCAGTTCATGGCCCTCGTCGACCGCGACTACAACTACGAACTGGTCAACCAGGCCTTCGCGCGCCTCTTCCACCGCGCCCCCGACGAGATCAACGGCGCTTCCGGCGCATCGGTCTGGGGCGAGGCGCTCTTCAAAAACCTCGTGGTTCCCTGTCTCGACCGCTGCTTCCAGGGAGAGGAAGTCCAGAAGCAGCAGTGGGTCGTCTTGCCCGGAGGCAACCACCGTTATCTCAACATGGTCTACACCCCCTACCGCGGCACGGGCGAAGACGTCCGCCACGCCGTTTTCGTCGCGTGGGACAACACCGAAGAGAAACGCGCGACCGATACCGTCAGCGAAATGAACCGTGTGCTCGAACAGCGCGTCGAAGAGCGCACCGCCGAGCTCCAGGACAAAATGCGCGAGCTCGAAGCATTCAACTACACCATCGCACACGACCTGCGCTCGCCCCTGCGCTTCCTCAAGTCCTTCGCCGAAATGCTGGAGGAGGAATCCGGAGCCTGCCTCGGCGAATCAGGCCAGTATTACTGCAACATGATCACCCAGGGCGTCGCCGAGATGCAGCACCTGCTCGATCGCCTCCTCGACTTTGCGCAACTGAGCAGAAAACCGATTTCCCTCGCCCCCTGCGACCTGAATGCCGTCGTCGCCGCCGCTCGAGACACGGTGCTGCTCGATAGGAGCGCGGCCATCCGCATCGACCCCCTCCCCACCTGCCTGGGAGAGTCTCCACTGCTCAAACAGGTTTTCGTCAACCTCCTGAGCAACGCCGTGAAATTCACGCACGGCGCCGCCAATCCGCGGATCGAAGTGTTTTCACAAAGCGCGCCGCCCGGCCAGGTGCATATCTGCGTGCGCGATAACGGCATCGGCTTCCACATGAACCACGCCGAAGCCATGTTTGCCCCCTTCAAGCAGGTCCACGAAACGAACGGCGCGGGCGGGAGCGGCCTCGGCCTCGCCATCGTCCGCCGGATCGTCGAGCGCCACGGCGGCCGCGTCTGGGCCGAGGGCCGCGAGGGGCGGGGCGCGACAATTCACGTCCTGCTGGCCGCACCGGAGAACAGCGCGGCGACCACCCCGATTCCGGCAAGTACGGACTAGATAGTTTGGCGTATTTTCGCTACAATGCAGGAAGTTCTTCGGGAGATGCGCCGGATCGCAACCCCGAATGCAGCCGGTCGAAATCGTGCTCGGCCGGCCGTCAGGCAGTCTCGCTCGCACCGGTGTGTACGCCGGATTCTTCAATCCGGATAGCAGGGTATCAGGGCTACCGACCTATGCAGAACGAACGGATCCTGGTGGTGGAAGACGAAGCCGACGCGCTTCAAAAAACCTGTCAGGTGCTCGAAAACGAAGGCTACGCCGTCTCAACCGCCACCAATGGCCGCGACGCCCTGGCCGCAATTGCCGAAAACGACCCCGATCTCGTCATTCTCGATATCAACCTCGACTCAGGCGATCCCAACGCGCCCGCCATGGACGGCATCGAAGTCCTCCGCCAGATGCGAAAGGACTCCGACGCCTGCGTCCTCATGCTCACCACCACCTCCATCAGCTACGTGAAGGTCGCCGCATTGACCATGGGCGCGGACGACTACCTCACCAAGCCCTTCGACCCAAAGGAACTCGCGGCGCGGGTCAAAGCCATCCTGCGCCGGGCCCGGGGAGCCGCACGCGCCGGCGGAACGCTCGATTTCAAGGAAATCTCCATCGATCCGGCCGCACGAATCGTCTGGAAGGACGGAAAAGAGGTCAAACTCACGCCCATCGAATTCGACCTGCTCCACGCCCTCGCCCGAAGGCGCGGCCAGGTGATCGGGCGCACCCAGCTCATCAACCAGGCCTGGGATTTCAAATACGCCGGCGACGAGCGCCTGGTGGATGTGCATATGGGCCGGCTCCGCAAGAAACTGGAGGACGACCCGGCAAAACCAAAGCTGATTCAAACGGTATGGGGCAAGGGCTACCGCTTCGAGGGAGAACCCGCATAGCCGCCGCGCGGCGGCGCGACCCAAACCCAATCGCCGCATGACGGCGCTGCACGGAAAAGGATCTTCACCGGCATGATCACGAGCCCCCTGCTGGAAAACGGCATCGCCGTCGTCGGTTTCACCCGCGACAGCCTCGACGCTAGTAACACGAAAATCTTCCGGGAACTCATGGCCCCGATCCTTGCGGAAAATAACCGCATTCTGCTCGATCTGGGAGACCTCCAGTTCGTGGACAGCTCCGGGCTCGGCGCGATGCTCTCCTGCCTGCGCGCCATGCACAACAAGGGCGGGCAACTCGCCCTGTGCGGTATGAGCAAGCCGGTGCGCACGCTCTTCGAGCTGGTCCGCATGTACCGCATCTTCGAGATCTACGCCAACCGCGGCGAGGCCCTCGCCGCCCTGGCCCACGGCGGCGCTACAGCAGGACCGGATGCACCACGTGGCCCGCAACATCCGTCAGGCGGAAATCCCGGCCCTGGAAGCGAAACGTAAGCTTCGTGTGCTCGATCCCCAGCAGGTGCAACAGCGTCGCGTGAAAATCGTGCACATGCACCACATCCTGCACCGCGTAATACCCGAAATCGTCCGTCGCGCCGTGGGATATGCCGCCGCGGACCCCGCCGCCCGCCATCCAAAGCGAAAAGCCGCGAATATGGTGGTCGCGCCCGGATCCCTGCGCCATCGGCGTGCGCCCGAACTCGCCCCCCCAGATGACCAGCGTGTCCTCCAGCATGCCGCGCTGCGCCAGGTCCTTCACCAGCGCCGCCGAGGCCTGATCCACCAGCTTCGCCGTCGTCGCGATTCCATCCTTGATTCCGCCGTGGTGATCCCAGCCCCGATGGTAAAGCTGGATGAAACGCACCCCGCGCTCCGCCATCCGCCGCGCGAGCAGGCAGTTCGACGCGAAACTCCCGTCCGCGCCTTCCGTGCCGTACATCTCCTTGATGTACTGCGGCTCCGTCGAAAAATCCACCAGCTCCGGCACGCTGGTCTGCATCTTGAACGCCATCTCGTACTGGCTCACGCGCGTCTGGATCTCCGGATCATCCGTCACCGCGTCGTACTGCTGGTTCAACTCCTGCACCGTGTCCACCACGTCCCGCTGCCGCTTCATGTTCACCCCGCCCGGGTTGCTCAGGTACAGCACCGGATCCCCCTGCGCGTGAAACTGCACCCCCTGATACTTGCTCGGCAGAAAGCCGCTGTGCCACTGCCGCGCCGCGATCGGCTGCGCCTGGCCGCCGCCCACCGACGTCAGCACCACGAAACCCGGCAGGTTGTCCGCCTCGTTGCCCAGCCCATAGGTGATCCAGCTCCCCATACTCGGCCGGCCCGATATCGACGTGCCCGTATTCATGAAGGTGTGCGCGGGATCGTGGTTGATCTGCTCGGTCTGCATCGACCGGATGATGCAGATATCGTCCGCGATACCGCCGATATGCGGCAGCACCGTGGAGATCTCCTGCTGCGACTTGCCATACCGCGCAAACGGATACTGGGGCGCCAGGCAACGCAGTTCCTGGCCCTGCAATTGCGCGATCGGCTGGCCCTGGGTCACCGATTCCGGCATAGGCTGCCCATCCAGCTCGCCCAGCCGTGGCTTGTAGTCCAGCGTTTCCAGGTGCGACGGGCCGCCCGCCATATACAGGTAGATCACCCGCTTCGCGCGGGGGACCAGGTGGCGGGGCGAGGCAATCCCATACCGGGCGTCGCCGCCCGCCGCCGGAACGCTCGCGGAGGCCGCGCGGCCCAGCAGCCCGGCCAGCGCCATCGTACCGATCCCGCGGGCGGCCTTGCCCAGGAACTGGCGGCGCGTCTCGCGAAGCAGCAAATCGTGATAGGTCATGGGTCTCACCTGTTTCCGGAGAGGTTCAGCTCCGGGTGATCGTTTCGTGCAGATTGAGAATAACGCGCGCGACGGAAGTCCACGCCGCCAGGTCCACCGTATTGATGGCGTCCGGCAGCGGCGCGATTCCGCTATTCACCAGCGCTTCGGCGGCGGCCGGATCTTCCGTGTATTCCATCAGGTGCGCGTGGTAGAGGTTTCGAAGCGCCTCCAGCTCCCCGTCGCGGGGCGCGCGGGAAAGCGCCAACTGAAACGCCGCCGCTATGCGATCGTCGCTCCGCTCGCCCCCCTGCGCCATGATACGCTGCGCAAAGGCCCGCGCCGCCTCCACGTACGTCGGGTCGTTCAACAGCACCAGCGCCTGCTGCGGCGTATTCGACACCGTCCGCTCCGCCGTGCATTCCTCGCGCGTGGGCGCATCAAACGCGAGCAGGCTCGGGTGCAGAAACGATCGCTTCCAGAACGTGTACATCCCGCGGCGGTACTGGTTCTCGTCCTGCTCGATGGGGTACGACAGATCGCCGCCAAACGTATTGCAGTTCGCGTAGTAGCCCTCCGGCTGGTACGGGTACACCGACCGGCCGCCCAGGTCACGCGCCAGGAGCCCGCTCACCGCGAGCGCCCCGTCCCGGACCAGTTCAGCCTCCACCCGGTAGCGGGATTGCCGCGCGTACAGCCGGTTGAAGGGGTCCCGCGCAATCAGGTCGCGCCCGGCCTGGCTGTCGCGCTGGTAGGCCTCCGACGTCACCATCAACCGCACCATGTGCTTCATGTCCCAGCCGCTCCGAACGAACTCCAGCGCGAGCCAGTCGAGTAAATCCGGGTGCGTGGGCCATTCACCCTGCGCGCCAAAATCGTCCAGAACCTTGGAGATGCCGGTGCCATAAAGGCGCTTCCACAACCGGTTCATCGTCACGCGCGCCGTAAGCGGATTCTCGGGATCCACCAGCCAGTTCGCCAGATCAAGCCGGGTGGCCCGGCGCCCGTCGACACCGAGCGGTGGAAGCGCCGACAGCGTGTCCGGCTCGACGACCGGGCCGCTCTCGTCCAGCCAGTTCCCGCGCGGGAGCACGCGCGTCACCCGGGGCTCCTCAAGCGCCACCGTGATCAATGTGGTGGCCATCTCCCCGCGAAGCGCGTCCAGCGCGCCGCGGCGCGCCGACAGCTCCGCACGCGTCCCGTCGAGCAGAGGCGTATGCGCCAGGAAATGCGCCGACAGCGCCACCTCTTCCTCGGTCGTCGGGCGAACCGGCTCGGGTTCCGGGGCCTCCGCCTTCGGCTGGGCCGCTGCTTCTTCGACCGCCCCAATCTCTTCCACGGGCGTCGCCTCCGGCGCACCGGCAACCGCCGCATCGGCAACCGGCTTCGGCGCAAGCGCGTCCTTCAGGGCGCGCGGCACTGCCTGCCACGAAAGCCGCGCCGCGCCATCGTCCCCGGAAAAACCAATCCGGAAGCTGTCAAGCTGGTGCGCCGCGTAACCCGATTCATACGAAAGCACGACCTCAATCGCGCTGCCCGGAGCCGGTTGCAACGGCTCGGCAAGCCGGAATATAGCCGCGCTGTTGCGGGCCTCCACATGCGCGCCCGTGGCCCAACCCGTGTGCCGCTTGCCGTCCAGCGCGTGTGAAACCGGAAACTTATCCTGCTCGAAATCGGCCAGCGCGCCCGCTACCGCCAGCGTCCGCGCTTCGGCGTCCGGGGCGTGATACCGCGCCTCAAATTCCGTCAGCACAAAGTTCCCGCCGCCCCGCGACACCCCGCCGAGTTCCTCATCAAGGATGGACTCCAGCACAATCGCCGCGACAGGATCCTCCCCAACCGGAAAGCGCACCGTGAACACATCACGGTCGGGCTCCGGGCCGCTCGCGACGATCCGGCCATCTTCCAAAACCGCCAGCGTTGTCTCGCCGTGCTTCGCGGTCGCTCGCTCCGCCGCGGGATAGCGCCAGGCAGACGCCTCGCCGTTGCGCTGCGCCTCCAGGGCCCCCCGCCATGCCGCGCGCGCCGCCTCCAGTTCGGGGGTAAAGGTTTTCGAGGCCCCTTCGAGCGAAGTGATCGCAGCCTGCAGCGCCCGCTCCTCCGCCTCCTGTTTCGGCGTCGGAAGGTACATCCGGGGCGCCCAGATATCCCCCGATCGGTACACCGGCGTCTCCTCCACATCCGCGAAAAAGGCCGCGAAACTGTAGAAGTCCTTCATCGGGATCGGGTCAAACTTGTGGTCGTGGCACTCCGCGCAACCCATGGTCTGCCCGAGCCACACCGTGCCCGTCGCGCGCACCCGATCCGCCGCGTACTTCGCGATATACTCCTTCGGCTGCGCGCCGCCCTCCGCCGTGATCTGGTTCATCCGGTTGTAGCCCGACGCCACCAGCTGCGCGCGCGTTGGGTTCGGCAGCAAATCGCCCGCAAGCTGCTCGCGCGTGAACTGGTCAAAGGGCATGTTCTCGTTGAACGCCGCGATCACGTAGTCGCGATAAGGATAAACGCTCCGGAACTCATCGCTGTGATAGCCGTTCGTGTCCGCATAGCGCACCGCGTCCAGCCAGTCCATCGCCATGCGCTCGCCATAGTGCGGCGAAGCAAGCAGTGAATCGACCAGCGCCGCGTACGCGCCCGGATCGTCGCTCGCGAGAAAGCCCGCAACCACCTCCGGCGTCGGCGGAATGCCAATGAGATCCCAGTGCAGACGCCGCACCAGCGTGACCTTATCCGCGCGGCCCGCCGGCGTCACGCCCTCGCGCGCCAGCCGCCGATCGATAAACGCATCGATCGGGTTGGCGTAGCCCTCGAATTCCGCCGGGCGCGTGACCGCGTCGTCGCGCGGCGGGATATACGCCCAGTGTGGCTCCCACTCCGCCCCCTGCGCGATCCACGCCCGGATCAACGCCTTATCCGATTCGCTGAGCTGCTTCTTCTGCGACGGCGGCGGCATCTGCTCGTCCGGATCCGCCGACATGATCCGTGCGATCAGTTCGCTCGCCTCCGGATCGCCCGGAACAATGGCGCCGCCAGCGTCCCCGCCCGATTCGAGCGGAACATCCAGCCGCAGCCCCGCCTTCCGCGAACCCGCATCCGGACCGTGGCAGGCAAAGCACTTATCCGACAGGATCGGGCGGATGTGCCGGTTAAAACTGATCGCTTCCGGCGCAACCTCGGCGGAATTCGCGCCCGCCGCCAGGATCGCGGCCGCACCCATCAGAACACTACGCAGTCGCATATCGATTCTACCTCCGGCGCCCGCGCCGGGCGCCAAAACAAAAACGCGGGTGCTGTCGCGGTATGCCATTGTCAGGCATGGGCAACAGCACCCGCGGATCGCGCAGGTTACGCCGCGTTCGGATTACACTTCGTGCAAACCTGGTTCGCCGCCAGCGCTTCAACGCAGCACGGGTGGTCGCAGGCGTTTCCCGCGGCCTGCGCCGTTGCGCAGCAGCTGCCCTCGTCGAAGCTCAGCTTCACAGGCTCGCCTTCCGCCTCGGACGCCGCCGCGCCCTTCGGATTACACTTCGCGCAAACCGTCTTGTTCGCCCACGCTTCCTTGCAGCAGTCGTGGTCGCACAGTTTCCCGCCCGCGTACGCCTTCGCGCAGCAACCGTCGGCGTCAAATTTCGCCACGATCGCCAGCAGCGCTTCCGCGCCCGCGTTGCACTTCGTGCAGACCGTGCCCGCCTGGCGCGCTTCGTCGCAGCAGGGGTGCTCGCACACCTTGTTCTCGGCGGCCACCTTCGCACAGCAGCTGTCCGGCGTGAACATCTCCGCCGGGATAATCTTCGTCATCTCCGTCGCCGGGATCGCGTCGGGATCGATCCCCAGGTCAATCGCCAGCTGCGGCAGCGCCGCCTGCAGCCCGGCCGCCCCATCCTTCGTCACACCGGTCTGCCACAGAAACAGCTTCTTCAGCCGCGGCAGCCCCTTCAGGTGCTCGAGGCCCGCATCCGTGACCTGCGTACCGTACAGGTTCAGGTATTCCAGGTGTTTCAGGCCCGCGATATGCGTCAGGCCCGCGTCTGTAATTCCGGTCCGCTCCAGGTGAAGCCGCGTCAGCTTCGAAAGCCCCGCGACCGGAGCCAGGCCCGAATCCGTGATCTTCGTCCCGGCCAGGTTCAGCCAGGTCAGTTGCGCCGCGAGCGGCGGCAGCGTCGCAAGCTGCTCGTCCGTAATCTTGTCGCCCACCAGGTGGTAATCCACCCGAACGAGCGGCGTCTTCATATCCAGCGGCATCGCCAGGCCGCCCAGGGCCGCCACCGCCTCGAGCAGCGCAGCCTCCGCCGGCGCCGTGTCCTTCGCCAGCTCTTCCAGAATATTCGGCTCGGTCTCTTTCGCCACCACCGTGCCGCCGGACCAGCCGCCGAAGTCCGCGCCACCGGCGATCCAGTCCGATATCGCCTGGATCTGCTCCGGGGTCAGCGTGTCGCCCTTCGCCGGCATGATATCCGGATCGTCCGCCGGAAGGGTAATCAACTTGCGGATCGGGCTCTCGTCCGGCTTGCCGGCCACGATCGCGGGACCGTAGTGTTCGCCGCCCTTCAGGATGGCCTCGGGAGAATCCAGCCGGAGATCGCCCTTCTGCGACTCCGCGCCGTGGCAGGATACGCAACGCTCCTGAAAGATCGGCCAGATCGTGCTCTCGAACACCCCCGCCTCGGCCGCCGGAGCCGGAGCCGCATCGTCAAACGTGGCGCCGGCCAGAATCCACGCCTTCAGGATTTCCGTCTGCTCGGAAGTCAGCGGATCGCCCTTCGCCGGCATGATATCCGGGTGATCGGCTTCCAGCACCGTCCGCTTGTACAGCGGGCTTTCCTCCGGTTTGCCCGCCACCACCGACGCCCCCTCCATCTCGCCGCCCTTCAGGATGGCTTCCGCGGAGTCGAGCCGCAACTCGCCCTTCTGCCGCTCGGCCCCATGGCATTCATAACACGTGGCCTCGAGGATCGGGCGCACCTGCGCGCCAAAGGATATCTCCTCGGCGGGCGCGGGCGCGAGTACGGCCGCGGCGCCCGCCGCAAGCCCCAACGCAAGCCCGCGGACACCACTTGAAATTCGCGTGCAATTCATAAGTCCTGCTCCAGTTGTGATCGATAAATTCTAACGTCGGCGCCCGCCCGTTCCACCAGGCGGTTCCGGACGCCGCGCGCCTCGCCAATGTGGCGCGCCGCCTCAAAACGCCCGAACCGGGTCCGGGCTAGTAGAGGATACTAGCTTGGCCGCGAAATGTATTGCAAATACGTCATTTCCGACAAAAAGGCCTCAAGCCCACCGCTTCAGCGGGTGGTCCCGTTGCTCCAGCGGAAACGTGACGCGGCGGCCCTGCACATACGCCTCGAACACCGCCTGAATCATCTCCTGCGCCTTTAGGCTGTCCCGAATGGACGCCACAGGCGCGCGATCGGCCTCGATCGCGTCAACCAGATCCGCAACAATAAGCGCGTGCCGCTCGCGGGAAGGATCGCTCACCGCAATCGGCGGAGCCTCCGGCAAGGGCCGCCACGCGCTCAGCGGCGCGCCGTCGGGACCGATGCGCGCCATCCAGCTTGAATCGTCCAGCCAGAGCGCCTCCGGAATAATCGCATTCCGCACCGTCTCCGGCGTCGGCTTCACCGGCGGCTTCCGGCTGAACGGATCGAGTTTGATCGAGATCACCCCATTTGTGCCATACACATCAAGCCCCCAGCGGCCGCCGTTCAATTCCCGCGTACGCATCGAACTGAAATGGCCCGCGCGCCCCTCGTCAAAACCAAATGTCGCGTGGATACGGTTGCCCAGCATCGGCCCGAGCGGTTCGGATGCCTCGCGGACGTGCTCGGGAAGCGCCGTTTTCCCGTTGTGCGTGATGTCGGCCTGGCACCAGAGCGGATCCCCCATCAGATAGCGCATCATGTCGAAGAGGTGCGTCCCCAGCACCACCAGATCCTCGGATCCCGCCCGGGGATCCTCCTTCCCGCGCGCGCGCATCTCCACCACCGTCCCGATCAGCTTGTCGTCGTGAATCGCCTTCTTCACGTACTCCAGTGTCGGCGTTACCCGAAAATTGTAGGCCACCGCCCACTTCAGATTCTTCGCCTCCACCGCGGCCACCATCGCGTCGCCTTCCGCAAGATCCACGCAAAGCGGCTTTTCCAGGAACCCGTGGGCCCCCGCCGCCGCGCACGCCTCCACGTATTCCTTGTGGTGGATCGTCCAGCGCGGGCCGACCGCCACGATATCGGGCTTCTCCTTCTCCAGCATCTCGCGGTAATCCGCGTACGTCGTCGTCACGCCCGCCTCCTCCGCGTGCTTCGCGCGGCCCGCTTCATCCGGATCCGCGAGCGCGACCACGTCAATCCTATCGTGCAGATCAAAGGCCAAATGGAAATCGTGGCCATAGCCGCCCTGATTCGTGTCGCCGATGATGCAGGCGCGGTAGGTCTTGCCCCCGCCCGCCTCCTGCGCCCGAGCGGAAAGCGCCAGGCCCGCCGTCGCCGCCGCACCGGCCATAAAAGTCCTGCGATTGATGCTCATGCGAGCCTCCTTCTCGTTCTTTAGGGGTCCGTCACGCCCGGCCTGCCCCGGCGCGCTGAAATCTGCTACAGTAAGGGGCGTCTGGCGCGGCGCAGGCACGGCCGCCGCACGTTTTCCCATGAGTATTCAACAATCACCGCCGCTTTTCAAGGAGTGGGTGAAGTTTTCGTATTGCCGATGCGTTACAAGCGCTATGAAGCAGATTCTTGGCCCTGAATACGATTCCTTGTATCACTTCAGCCGAACGAAGTACGGTGGCCAATCCAAAGCGACTTGCAACTATGGAGCGCCGGCGGCCCG